>JAKAXS010000003.1 GCA_021816505.1 Pseudomonadota bacterium | reverse complement strand
GATCTCACACCCTCGATCCGCGCACGGGGTACCCGATCACACATGACTTGTTGTCGGTCTCGGTCATCGCCGACGACTGCATGACCGCGGACGCGCTCGCGACAGCGATCCTGGTGCTGGGGCCGAATGAAGGGCTCGCATGGGCCGACGCAAATAATGTATCGGCTCGCCTCTGCCGCAGGGATGGGCAAATCAAACTAAGCCGGGCCCTTCAGCTCTTTGTCTGAAGGCCATTTAGGCTGGGCGGACTATGGATTCCGTGACCAAAGAACCATGGTCAATTGAATTCGTGATTATCGCCGTTGCCCGGCAATTCGCTAACGCGTACGGTAAACGATAGATTAATTTGTATTGATCGTTGTGCGTATGATTTGTTTCGCGTCCTTTTTCAGGCGGGTATTCCGCGTAAAAGTCGATGCTGCAGTTTCCGGCATTCGATCTTTCGCGCTGTGTTTTCTTTTATTCAGCACACCTGCCCAGGCTCAAAACCTCTCGCTGGACATCGACGATTTTCTCGGCGGTGCTGGGTCAGGCTTAGGGCTGCCGATCGGCATCGACATCGGCGCAGCGCTTGATCCGGAACTCACGCGGCCCATTCTCAGCCTCGACGTCAGCATTCCATCCGGGTTCGTCCTGCGGGATATCGCATGCCCCGGCGGCGTCTCCGTCAGCGGCAGCGGAGCAAGCCTCTCCCTTGCTGCCGGCGAAGGCACCACGACCCTGGCCGACTGCGTGCTTGAGATCGTCAACGTCGTCGCGGCTTCCGCCGCCGCCGTTCCGGTGATCCAGCAGCGCAACAACATGCTCCTGAGCGTCGAACTCGGTCTTGGCCAGCAACTCGATCGCTTCGGTACGGGCGGCGACGCGCCGGAAGCTTTTCCGAAACCTGCGGGCCTGGGCGGATCAGCCGGGATGGCTGGTTTCGGACCGGACAGCGGAACCCGGATGGGTTTGATGACGACGGGCGAAAGCCGCGATGCGCCGCTGGCGTTCGCAACGAGCCTGCAGCAGATGCAGCGGACGAGCGCACCTTATAAGCTCGGTGCAACCGCCGTGCCTGCATCGCCCGTATCGCGCACGTTCAATATCTGGACCGAGGGCTACCTCGCACACGTCGAAACGGATGACCGCTACGGCAGCAGCGACGGACGTGCCGGCGTGATCTTTGCCGGCGCCGACTACCTCGTGTCGGACCGCCTCCTGCTCGGCATGCTGGTTCAGTATGACGACCAGGACCGCAAATTCGACGGCGCACCTCTGCGCTTCAGCGACCAAGGCTGGCTCGCGGGTCCCTATGCCGTCGTCCGGTTGACCGACACACTATTCTTCCAGGGACGCGCCGCGTGGGGACAGTCCCAGAACTCGATCGAAGTCGATCAGGCATTCGACGACAGCTTCGATAGCGACAGATGGCTCGTGAAGGGACGTCTGCTGGCGAACCTGCGTTCCGGTTCCTGGCTCGTGCGGCCCAGCGCCTCGATCGCCTACGTTGAAGACGATCTCGAAGCCTACACGAGTTCATCCGGCGTCAAGATCGGCCAACGCTCGTTGTCGCTCGGTCAGATGAAGTTCGGGCCTGAAATCGCCTACAGCTTTCCCAGCTACAACGGCTTCGTCATTACGCCGTCCCTCACGCTGGAAGGCATTTGGAATTTCGATCGCGACGACAGCGGTCAGGGTTTCGACGATCTGGTGGACACGTCCGCGGTGCGCGGACGCATCGAGGCCGGCACCACGGTTCAGAGTTTCAGCGGCGTGAGCCTCGGGCTCGCCGCCACGTACGACGGGATTGGCACTTCGGATTTCACGGCCATCGGCGGGCGTGCGCGCCTGACGGTACCTCTCGACTAACGATTTTTAATGTGTCTGGCGATTTCGCTGGGAGTAGTTGCAATGACGATTTCTGAACGTTCTAATGTTCGTTTCCTGCCGCAGATCCGCTACCGCGATGTCGAAGGCTCCGCCCGTTGGCTATGTCACGCCTTCGGCTTTCAGGTGCACTCGGCCGTGCGCAATCCCGAAGGCGTGATGGACTATGTGCACTTGGTGCACGGCCCAGTGAACGTCATCGTCAAGGCCCACGATGACTCAGCCCCGGCTGATACGAATGCCGAGGCCCAAACCCACTACATCCACGTCGACGACGTCGAAGAGCACTACGCCATCGCCATGGAGGAAGGTGCAGAAGTCGTGATCGACCTGCAGTCCATGCCGGGCGCCGGCCGCGGCTACACCTGTCGCGACGCCGAAGGCTTGATCTGGAGTTTCGGTTCGTATGATCCGTGGCGCATCGCCTCGATGCCGAAAACATCGCAAGACTTCGAAACGTACTCCTTCGAAAGCGAACCACAGTGCGACGCCAGCCCGACGACTGCACCGCAGACGCAAAGCGGCCACCTCCCGCACGGCGGGGCAGCGAGGTCGTCGAGGAGGGGCATTGTTCTGGCGTTGATCGGGGGTGGGCTGGTCGGCACCGCCATCGCCGGCACCGGACTCTACTACGAAGGTTCGAGCAGATCTTTCGAGCGGCTGATCGCAAGCGAACGGGCGCACCGAGAAAAGTCGGAAGCGGCAACGCGCCTTGCCCAGAACGCATTGGAGGGCGAGCGCAAGGCGAAGGAACAGTTCCAGCGCGCATCGCAGCTGATCAAGACCGAGCTTGCCGCCGCACGGACGGAGAAGGCCAAGACGGAAACGCAGCTGCACGCATCGGAAGCAGAACTTGCCACCCAAGCATCAGCACTGGAGGAAGCCCGCGACACCGCCGCGGCTTTGCAAGGCAAGCTGACCGAAAGCGAGAAGCAATGGCGCGTGGTCCAGCAAAGCCTGTCGGAGGAACTCGACAACGCCAAGGCCACGGTCGCCCGCGCACAGGCTGAGCGCGCCACGCTCGAGGCAACGATGAAGCAGCGCGTCTTCTCGCTGGAAACGAGCCTGAGCGACGAGCAATCGTCACGCAAGGTAGCGGAGGCCGCGCGTTCGGCGGCATATACGCAGCTCGCGGAGGCTCGCAGGGAACGCCGTCAGGCGGAGGCGGCGCTACTGACGGCGATGACGAACCTCAAGACGGAGCGTGAAGCGCGCGTTGCAGCGGAACAAGTCGCCGAACAGCTGCGTAGTCAGCTCGCAGCAAAACGTGGGCCGGTCCGCAAGGTGGCGCGTGCCAAACCACCGGTAAAACCTCGGCCAGTGGCGGCAAAGCCGACCGCACCGGCCGCGAAGAAAGTGACAAACCTGCAGTATGACACGTGGGGCGACTTCGTTTTTCAGCCGTAGTTGAAGAGCCTTTGCCTTCGAGGATCTAACCCGCTTTCCGTGACCGCGGCTTGCGACGCGAAGCCGGCGTGCGCCTTGTTGTTTTCGGCGCGCCGCGTTTGCCATCCTTCCCGAGGCTTTGGCGTAGCGCGTCCATGAGATTGACGACGTTTGACGGGCGCTGCGCTGGCTCGACGGGTTCGATCGTCTTTCCCGATGCCTTGCGCTTCACCAGCTTGCGCAGCGCGCGTTCGTACTCGTCCTTGAATTCTCGGGCATCGAAGTGTCCCGCCTTGCGATCGAGAATGTCGCCGGCAAGTTGAACCATGTCCTTCGGCACGCGCGGACTGGCTATGTCTTTGAAGAACGGCTTCTCGTCACGCACCTCATAGTCGTAGCGCAGCGTCGTCGCCAACATGCCTTTGCCCCACGCCTCGATGGCAACGATGTGCTCGCGGTTGGCAAACACGATCCGCGCCAGCGCCACGCGACCCTTGTCCTTCATGGCATCGCGAATGACGGCGAAGGCCTCCTCGCCGGTCTCGTCGTTCGGCACGACATAGTAGGGGCGCTCGTAGAAGCGCTTGTCGATCTCCTCCTGCGGCACGAACTTGTCGATATCGATCGTGTGGGTGCTTTGCACCTCGACGGCCTCGAGTTCCTCCGGCTCGATCTGGACATACTTGCCGTCGGCAAGCTCGTAGCCGCGCCCTTTGTCCTCGCTTTGAACGACCTTGCCGGTCTGCTCGTCCACCATCTGCTGGCGCAGCCGGTTGCCGGTCTTGCGATTGATCTGGTGGAAGTGGGTCTTGTCCGCCTGGCTGGACGCTGGATAGAGCGCGACAGGGCACGTCACGAGCGAAAGCTTGAGGTAGCCCTTCCAGTATGCGCGCCGAACTGCCATGGCGAATGGTCCTCCAGCTGAAGCTTTCTAGAACGCTACAGTTCGGTCGCCGTTCCAATCGATCCAACCTAAAAGCCAGTTTCTGGCCAGTCACAGAGACCATCGATTAGCAATCGGACGAAGGTCTCTAGCCCACCATGCGCAGACGTGTTATCCGCCCGATACTTGACGAGGGCCCGCGTTATCAGGCCTCTTGGCGCGGGGCTTCGCCCCATTTGACGCAACCGGCAGGATCGGAAGATCAGGATGAAGATCGGCGCACCAAAGGAAGCGGCCCCCGGAGAAGCGCGCGTAGCGCTCACTCCCGACAGCGCAAAGCAGCTGGAGAAGCTGGGCCACACGTGTCTTGTAGAGTCGGGCGCCGGGCAATCGGCGGGTTTCTCCGACGAAGCGTATCGTCAGGCGGGTGTCCAAGTGGTCGGCTCTGCGGCCGAGCTATGGTCCGGCGCCGACGTGATCGTGAAGGTTCGGCCGCCGTCGGAAACCGAGACGCAGAACCTGTCGGCCGACAAGACTCTCATCTCGTTCTTCTACCCGGCACAAAGCACGGCGCTGCTGGAGCAATGCCGCGATCGCGGCGCCAGCGTCATCGCCATGGACATGGTGCCCCGCATCAGCCGCGCGCAGAAGATGGACGCGCTCTCGTCGATGGCGAACATCGCCGGCTATCGCGCCGTGATCGAGGCGGGCGCGAACTTCGGCCGCTTCTTCACCGGACAGGTGACGGCGGCCGGCAAGGTGCCACCCGCCAAGGTGCTGGTGATCGGCGCCGGCGTCGCGGGCCTTGCCGCCATCGGCACGGCGACGTCGCTCGGTGCGATCACGTATGCCTTCGACGTCCGCCCCGAGGTGGCCGAGCAGATCGAGTCCATGGGCGCCAACTTCGTGTTCCTCGACTTCGCCGAGCAGCAGGACGGCGCGGCGACTGGCGGCTACGCGGCACCATCCAGCCCCGAGTTCCGTGAAAAGCAGCTCGCCAAGTTCCGCGAACTGGCCCCCGACATGGATATCGTCATCACCACAGCGCTCATTCCGGGCCGCCCGGCGCCGAAGCTGTGGCTGGAGGACATGGTCGCGGCCATGAAGCCCGGCTCGGTGATCGTCGACCTCGCCGCCGAACGCGGCGGAAACTGCGACCTGACCGTGCCGGACCAGAAGATCGTCAGCCCCAACGGCGTGACGGTGATCGGCTACACCGACTTCCCGAGCCGCATGGCCGCGCAGTCGAGCACGCTCTACGCCACCAACATTCGCCACATGCTGACCGACCTGACGCCGGGCAAGGACGGCAAGATCGTCCACAACATGGATGACGACGTCATTCGCGGCGCCACCGTCGCCCATCAAGGCGCGATCACCTTCCCGCCGCCACCGCCGAAAGTCGCGGCGATCGCGGCGCAGAAGCCCAAGGAAAAACCGAAAGAGCTGACGCCGGAAGAAAAGCGTGCCCAGGAAACCGCCCAGTTCCGCTCGGAGACGCGCAGCCAGGTTCTGCTGCTCGCCGCCGGCACGGCCCTGCTGATGCTGGTCGGCGCCTACGCTCCGGCAAGCTTCATGGCCCACTTCGTCGTGTTCGTGCTCGCCTGCTTCGTCGGCTTCCAGGTCATCTGGAACGTCAGCCACAGCCTGCACACGCCGCTGATGGCCGTCACGAACGCCATCTCCGGCATCGTCATTCTCGGCGCACTGCTGCAGATCGGTTCGAGTTCACTCATCGTCGTCATTCTCGCGGCCATCTCGGTCCTGATTGCGACCATCAACATCGTTGGCGGCTTCCTGGTCACGCGCCGGATGCTTGCCATGTTCCAGAAGTCGTAGGGGGCCGATCGTGAGCATTGGTATCGTTTCCGCCGCCTACATCGCGGCAGCTGTTCTCTTCATCCTGTCGCTAGGCGGCCTCTCGGGCCAGGAAAGCGCCAAGCGCGCGGTCTGGTTCGGCATCGTCGGCATGGCCATCGCCGTGCTGGTGACGATCCTGGGACCGGGCGTCGGCAATCTCGAAGTCATCCTGCCGATGATCGCCATCGGCTCCGCGATCGGCTGGTACGTCGCCGCCCGCGTGCAAATGACTGAGATGCCGCAGCTGGTCGCGGCCTTGCACAGCTTCGTTGGCCTCGCCGCCGTGTTCACCGGCTTCAACGCCGACATCGAACTGGCCAACGTGCAAAGCCTGGACGAGGCGCAACGCGCCGCGCTCACCGGCTTCGCCGGCATCCTGGCGCACAAGACCCCGGTCGAGATCTCGATCCTTCGGGTGGAAGTGTTCCTCGGCGTGTTCATCGGCGCGGTCACGTTCACCGGATCGGTCGTCGCGTTCGGCAAGCTGGCCGGCAAGATCGACGGCAAGGCCACCAAGCTGCCCGGCGGCCACGTGCTCAACGCTGCTGCCGCCATCGCGTGCGCGATACTGCTCGTGATGTACTGCCAGGGCTACGGCCTGTGGACGCTGATCCTGATGACGTTGCTCGCCTTCTTCATCGGCTGGCACCTGATCATGGGCATCGGCGGTGCCGACATGCCCGTCGTCGTCTCCATGCTCAACAGCTACTCGGGCTGGGCGGCCGCCGCCATCGGCTTCACGCTCGGCAACGATCTCCTGATCGTGGTTGGCGCACTGGTCGGCTCGTCGGGTGCGATCCTCAGCTACATCATGTGCAAGGCGATGAACCGCTCCTTCATCTCCGTCATCCTCGGCGGCTTCGGTGGCGAAACGGGTCCGGCACAGGAAATCGCCGGCGAGCAGGTGGCGATCGACGCGGCCGGCGTTGCCGCCGCGCTGAACGACGCCGACAGCATCATCATCGTGCCGGGCTACGGCATGGCGGTCGCGCAGGCCCAGCAGTCGATCTCCGAGTTGACGCGCAAGCTGCGCGCGCGCGGCAAGACGGTGCGCTTCGCCATCCATCCGGTCGCCGGGCGCCTGCCGGGTCACATGAACGTGCTGCTGGCCGAAGCCAAGGTGCCCTACGACATCGTGCTGGAGATGGACGAGATCAACGAGGACTTCCCGTCGACCGACGTGGCGATCATCGTCGGCTCGAACGACATCGTGAACCCGGCGGCGCAGGACGATCCGAACTCGCCCATCGCGGGCATGCCGGTTCTGGAAGTCTGGAAGGCACGCCAGGTGTTCGTGTCGAAGCGCGGCCAGGGCACCGGCTATTCCGGCATCGAAAACCCGCTCTTCTACAAAGAGAACACGCGCATGTTCTACGGCGACGCGAAGTCATCCGTCGACAAGCTGCTGCCGATGCTGGACTGACGATTTTTCAGATCGACATCAGGGGCCGGCGATGCAAATCGCCGGCCCTTTTGTTTGCACACGACGCGACAGACCACCAATCGAGAGCGGCGCCACGCCTTAATGCTTGATTTCCACGTCCGTGTTGTCGGCCGTGGAAGCGACCGGCGGAGTCGCACGGCTGTTGAAGTAGTGTGCAGCGTAAGTCCGCTGATCGGTCAACCAGGTCACCAGTTCCACACCATTGTGCTCACCACGGTTCTTGCCGTCAGTCGCGGCGTAACGAACGCCGAGCAGCGTGGTGCAGAACGAGCCAGGTGGAAGCGGCTTTTTGGACACCAAGTTGATGTAGCCATGCGTTCCGGTCGACCCATGCAGATTTGGATAGAGCGGTTGAAACCTGCCCGGAGGCAACCATGACGTGTCACCCGTCTCGTCTTGCCACAGGCCGGTCTGGAACTCGAAGGTGATTACGCGGCAAGCGGGGTCCTCATAATCGGACCAGAGAAACGCCAGTCCCGTACGCATGAACGGCAGCGAGACCTCCGACACCCGGGGTTCACCGTTGCGCTGCGTCAGCGTCGCCTTGAGTTTTGCCGGATCGGTGGCGCCATGCGGAAGGCGCAGAATGCGCCACAGGCCCAGCACGGAATCTGGGGCAGATGGAGGCTCGTCGAATATGGCGATCATCTCGTCGCCGGACTCCGTGACGTAAATCCGGCCGGACGTGTAGGGTATGATCTCCCCGCTGACCACGCCCAGTTGTTTCTTCCGGTCCGCCGTCAGGACCTTGGCAACCTTCATGTGCTCGCGAATAAGCTTGTCTGCCTCGTCGAAGCTCATGCCGAGGCTAATGCCCAGCACGTTGCGTCCAGTTGCAATCGGAGCACTGGGGGGCTTGGCAACTTCGAGCATGGCGAGGGGCAGAGACGGCGGCGGCGCCAGCGGCGGTTCAGCAACGACGGCCCCGGTATCGCTATCAATTACCCGTGCAGAGTTGGCTCGGGCCGCCAGCTGCATCACCGGCTCGCTCAACGCATGGCGGTCGGGCGCGTATACCTTTAGCCCGTAGGTGCGGCCGAACTCCTGAGCATGTTGAACCGCCTTGACGTAAGAGTCCGCCGGCCATGTCTGCTCAGTCAATATGCCACTCGGTTCCACAACGATTTCCAGAACGAGCCGGCCCTTCGCACTGCGTACCGACGGATCAATGGCAGGCAAGCGATCGAGGCGAACGACGTCGTGCTTAACTTTGCTGGGCGAGAGCTTCATCGCGACATGCGCGTTGTACATCTCACGGCAATACGGCTCGGCGCCGGCATTGCCGCAGGAGGAACGTGGCCCTTCCTGATCCCCAAGTCCGGGCAGGAACAGAATTGGTTCAGCTTGCTTCCATGCTGCATCGAGAAAGGCGCAGATCTTGGCTGCGGCAACGTCCTTCTCGACGTTGGAATTTCCCTTCTCCAGGCACAGCGACGATTTCCCTAGAGGACTGTGCCGCTCAAATGGCGGGGCTTTGCCGGAGGGCGTGTCGGCAAGCGGCAGTGTGAGCGTCATCGTCGACGGCAACGATCCGGCCCTGGCCTCGGACCATTTACGGAATTCGCTGCGCCTGGCCGCCCAGTCCTCGGCGCTGAGCCGCTTTAGCGGATCACGAAAGAAATTTCCCCAAATCGGTGCCCTCTTGGCAGCCGCCTCAGTCGCTTCGTACGCAGACCGCGTGATCATCATGCGTTCAATGACGCGGTCATCCACGGTCTGAGGTTGGAAACGCAGCTGCAGAAGATCCATCATTTCCGCACCCAAGCGTGTGCCGGGCGGAGGCGGCGTCACATTGTCGGCGGTTGCGCCCGGCGGCAACGCGGCGTCTGCCTGCTCTCGCAGTTGCTTCACAGTTGGAAACGTGTCGAGCGCGATGTCGGTGATGAGAGCATTGTCGTTCGCCCAACGATAGGACAGTCCGCGCATCGTTGCGCTGAGAACCACCGTAGTGGGGTCCTCCACCCGCACCTCCCCGACATCGAATTCCCACCGAAGCACGATATCACGCCGGGAGGTCAACAGCTTGTGTGCAGCGGCTTGCTCGATGCTGAAAGGTACGGCGGGCAAGCTGACGACGCGGTCAAGTTCCAGTGCGGTCTGCAGTTGGTAGCCGGAAACAACGGTCTGCTTAAAAGTCACCTGATCCCGCTTCATGTCCCAAGGCTTGACCGGGATGAGTTGGCGATAGATCGGCAAATCACGCTTCGACAGAATTAGCTTCGACAGTGCTGCCTCGCCGCGCGCCTCCTGTAGATCGTTCTCTATCGGAGGGTTGAAATAGAGGCCCTTCTGCTCGTTATAGAGTGCGCTCAACTTCTGTTCGAAGAAGACGCGGATGGGCAAAGCGGCGGGCTCCGCTTTCAACGCGGCACGAAGCTGCGCACGGTTCAGTACCGCTACTTCTCGGGGTTCGCGACCGCGAATTTCGTCGATCGGCAGCGGCGATTGCGGTGGCGCGTTGCCGGCTTTGATCGATAGGGCATGGCTCTCAAAATATCGGGTAGCCGCGTTGTCGATGAACTCGTGATCCAGATGCGGCTCGGCAGCCGGAGCAATCAGCGAGGCCAGCAGATCGTTCGACCACGGCAATCGATCGTGCTGCGCGCGCGGTGGCGTTTCGGCATCCGGGACATCCCAGCGATGAAGAAGCTGCCCATTTTGCGCATCGTGAGCCGTCACATCGACGATCTGGCCCTTAAGAGGGCCCCGACCTTGCGCGCGCGGCTCCACGATCAGCTTGGCACGAACGATGACCGCCGGCCTGCCTGCAGGGCGCTTAAGATCAGTGGTGCTGTCGCGGTAGACCTTTGCCTTCTCAGGGGACATCGGCAAGAAATCGCCTGCCCCTTCCACCCCGGCGTGTTCGCTGCGCAAATCAAAGAAGTGAGAGCGGAACACATCTTTGCGACCCGGCAAACTGGAGTATAGCCGGTAGTATGCGCTTTGGCAGCTGGCCGATGGCGAACCGCCAGCGACCGAGAGAAGACCGGGAGCGAGAACCTGTGCTGCCTGCAAGGGAGAAAGTGGGAACCCCTTCCGCTCGAAATCATAGTCGCCCAGTTGATAGGTCGTTTCGACGGGCATAGTCAGTCGGCGGGGGCGGTTGGGCAAATCCGCAATCGCCTGACGTGCCGCGACAGCCATCTCGGCGAGATACTCCCGCACCGCAAACTCATTCCCGCGGGTGCTGATATCGTACAGTTTCTTGCAGACGGCCTCGTTCCCTGTCGCCGAGACATACGCTAGGCCGGTCGTCTCGGCTTCTGCGAGATATGCCGGGGCATCCGACATAAGCGCCATGTGCACGAAGTCTGCGTAGGTCGGACTGGAACCTTCCGATGATGCTGAGTTACGTCCCGACACCGAGCTGTCGATGGCTGGTTTGTCCGCTGCCGCAGCAGTGCTTGCCAATGCGCCCGCAAGAAAAACAACGGTGGCCAGATCGCTCAATCTAACAAGGCCGTTCTGCATTCGGAACACCACGCAACCTCCTGAAAATCTGAAATTCAGTATTCTTAGCAAAGTA
The DNA here is from genome assembly GCA_021816505.1 of Pseudomonadota bacterium. Classification (GTDB taxonomy): domain Bacteria; phylum Pseudomonadota; class Alphaproteobacteria; order Rhizobiales; family Hyphomicrobiaceae; genus JAKAXS01. The sequence continues at coordinate 14,151 of JAKAXS010000003.1, read as the reverse complement.
TCTTCGCAGCGATGTTTGCAAATAAATCAAGCAGCTGCAATCTGCAGCACAGTTTCAAAGTGGTCTGGGACTCGCCAGAGGAGCGTGAACGGCATGGGCGGATGCTTGGCCGGCGCTCGCTGGTCGCTATCGCCACGCGTGCTGCTCACGAGGGACTAGTGCCCATCGGCAGTCTTACGGCGCCGCAGATCTGATGTTGAATCGAAGACGGGCGGCAAGCAATCGCCATCAGCTGTGGAAATAATTCGGGCACGCTGCAGTGCATCAAAGGTCGATAAATCCAGCCGACATTCAGATGAAGCGCGGCATTCGCCCAAAACATAGGCAAGTGATAGGAAATCAAGTAGATTTCCTAATAAGCAAGTTTATTGACTCAAGTTTCTCTATGCGATTAGCTCCGTTGAGCGGTCGGATTGTAAGCGCGACCGTCATTACGCCGGAGCGAAGAAACATCGATTTGTATAATGAGCGCCCGGCGCCTGCAACTGGTACAGGAAACATCATCATCGGGGGTGCCGGATGACTGTCGCGCAAGCCACAGGAACTGAGTTAGATAGCTCGTCAACGCTCCACAGAGCGATAGATTGGCGAGGGGCGTTTTGGGTCGCCAGCGGCGTCCCGCCACTGGTTCTCTTTTCGATAGGCGGCATTGCTGGAACGACCGGCAAGGTCGCCTTTCTTGTTTGGATGGTCTCCATGTTCATGGGCATCATCCAGTCGTTCACCTACGCAGAAATCGCCGGCCTTTTTCCCAGCAAATCGGGCGGCGCCTCGGTCTACGGCGCAGCCGCATGGGTGCGCTACTCCAAGCTGATCGCACCACTCTCCGTCTGGTGTAACTGGGTCGCCTGGACGCCCGTGCTGTCGCTCGGAACATCCATCGCCGCCGCCTACATTCTGAATGCGCTCGCGCCGATCCCCGGAGCGGATGCGCCGATGGTGGTCGATTGGATCAAGGCCAACGCGGCCTCGATCGCAGCCGACAGTCCACGCGTCGCCGAATGGCTGGCCGCCAACGCCGGCAAGACGGCAAACGATGCGATGACGGCACTGCTGCAGGCGGACGCTATCGCCGCCAACACGCCGGGCATCCGCACGTGGACGCTGCTCTCTCACTCGCTGGGTCCGGTCAGCTTCTCGCTCAACGCCGTCTTCTTCATCGGCGTGGCACTGATGCTGATGACCTTCGCCATCCAGCACCGCGGCATTCTCGGAACCGCCAACGTGCAGAAGGTCGTCGGTCTGATCGTGATCATTCCGATGTTGATCGTGGGCATCGCGCCGATCATCACCGGCCAGATCAACTGGGACAACTACACGCCTCTGGCACCCTTGGCGGCGGCTTACGCCCCCGAGATGGGCAGCTGGAACATCGGTGGCTGGACGCTCGTCCTCGGCGGCATGTTCATCGCCGCATGGTCGACGTACGGCTTCGAAACGGCCGTCTGCTACACGCGCGAGTTCAAGAACCCGAAGACGGATACGTTCAAGGCAATCTTCTACTCGGGCATGCTCTGCCTTCTGGTCTACACGCTGGTGCCGTTCTCGTTCCAGGGCGTCCTGGGTCTTGAAGGCATGCTTGCACCGTCCATCGTCGACGGTTCGGGCGTGGCGGAAGCCATGGGCAACATGGTTGGCGGCGGCGGCTTCGTCACCTCCATCTTCGTGATGCTGATGATCCTCGCCTTGATCCTCGCCATCATGACGGCCATGGCCGGCACGTCGCGCACGCTCTACCAGGGCTCCGTCGACGGCTGGTTGCCGCGCTTCCTCTCGCACGTGAACTCGCACGGCGCACCGACCGCCGCGATGTGGACGGATCTGGCGTTCAACCTGGTCCTGCTCGCCATCGCCGCGGCCGATGCCACCAGCTACTTCTTCATCCTCGCGGTGTCGAACTGCTGTTACATCATCTTCAACTTCCTGAACCTCAACGCAGGCTGGATCCATCGCATCGACAACGGCCACATCGAACGGCCGTGGAAGGCGCCGACGATCCTGATCGTGCTGGGCACGATCTTCGCCTTCGTGAATCTCGTGTTCCTGGGTGCGGGCGCCAAGGTTTGGAACCCGATCGCGCTGTGGGCCGGCTTGGGCGCCGCTGCGATGATCATTCCGATCTTCTGGTTCCGTCACTATGTCCAGGACAAGGGCCAGTTCCCACCCAACATGCTGGCAGACTTGAACGTGACATCGGCAGACCTGCACGTCCGCAAGGCCGGCATGCTGCCGTACCTCGCGCTCATCGCCGGTTTGGCGGTGGTGCTGACGGCCAACTGGTTCTTCCAGTTGCCCGGGTAACAAAAGCAAGGGCGGAGCGGCACACGCCGCTCCGCCCCCACGTCCACGTCCACTAGCAAGACGTCCACTTGGTTGAACGGGCACTGAGGAGACGATGACTGCAGCAATGATCAGCCGGCCGGTCTATCCCGGACTTTCGCCGGATCAGTACGCCAAGACGCACCTCATTTTGTGCGAGGGCGAAGGGGCCGCCGCCGTGCTGGACATGGCCGCGAAAGCGCCCAAGGAATTCTTCTCGCGCGCGCTCATTCTGTTTTGCCCGGCAGGCACGGGCTACGAACCGAAGCTGGCCGCGCTGTCACCTAAATCGCTGTGGGTGCTTCCCACGATTGCCACCGCGATGTTCCGCCTGAGGGGCGTTCTCGCAACCGCGACGATGGGCACACGCGTCTATGCGGCTGGCACCGAGCCTTTCATCGGCTCCGTGCTGCAGGAAACGCTCGCCGTCGGCATCGATCACAAGTCGGTCTTCACCGAGCATCGCGGATCGGCCAAACGCCGCGTCCAATGCGTGCACTGCAAGGGTTGCACCGACGACGTGACGGCCAGCCCGTTCACCTGCACCCATTGCGGGCTGACCCTGTTCGTCCGCGACCACTACTCCCGCCGCCTCGGCGCCTTCCAGGGCGTTTGCGTCGATGCCGAAGTGCCAGGCGAAGTTCCTCCGGTCGAAGAGCTGTATCGATGAGCGCACCTACCGAAATCCGCGTACGCGTCGCCGAGGCCGAGGCGGTCACGCCCGCCATCAAGCGCCTGAAGCTGGTGCCGTTGACATCCACGCCACTTCCGGACTTCTCGGGCGGTGCCCACACCGTGGTGCACTACACCGACGGGCCGCGCCACGTGCGCAACCCCTACTCGCTGATGGGTTCGCCGTTCGATCCATCCGCCTACCAGATCAGCGTGCTGCGCGTGCCGGACTCGCGCGGTGGCTCCGCCCTCATTCACGATGGCGTGCACGAAGGTACCGAAATCACGATCACGTCGCCGATCAACCTGTTTCCGATCGACCGTCGCGCACGTCGCCACATCCTGATCGCGGGCGGCATCGGCATCACGCCGTTCATGGCCATGACGGCACAGCTCGATCGCGAGGGTGCGGACTTCCAGCTGCACTATGCCATGCGCGACCGCGCGAGCGGCGCCTACTGGAAGCTGCTGAAGTCCATCTACGGGCATCGCGTTCACACCTATTTCGACGACACCAACGAGACGCTCGCGCTGACGCGGCTGCTCGACGGACAACCGCTGGGAACACATCTCTACGTGTGCGGCCCCGCCGGCATGATCGATTGGGTGCTGAAAACGGCGCGCGAAGCCGGCTGGCCCGAGGAAAACGTGCACTTCGAGCGGTTTGCCGCACCGCCGCCGGGCAAACCTTTCCAGGTCGCACTCGCCCGGTCGAAACGCACCATCGACGTCGCGCCCCGCGAAAGCGTGCTCGAAGCGATCGAGGCTGCAGGCATCGAACCGCAGTTCCTGTGCCGCGGCGGCGCGTGCGGACAGTGCGAAACGGCGGTGCTGGAAGCCGATGGCACCTTGCATCACAACGACCACTACCTTTCGGACGACGAGAAGGCGTCCGGCAAGAAGATGATGATCTGCGTCTCGCGCTTTGAAGGCGCGCGGCTGGTTCTGGACCTATAACGGAGCGGCATGAACATGGGTTTGATGTTCAAAGACGAGACCTATCGCGGCGACTTCACCTTCTACAACAGCCCGGAGGCGATCCGGCATTTCCCGTTCCCGTTCCACGAAGACAAGTACATGTATGCGGTGAACATCGAGCCGCACACACCGGGACCGAAGGGATCCGCGTACGAGTTTCCCATCGATATCGACGAGCACTACGTCTCCGACATGCGCGACCGTGCGCTCGTGCTCCAGGAAGACCCGCTACGCTGCCAATCCCTTCCGCACATGATCACGGCTGAGTGGGATCTCGTCGAGCTGCTGATGACGTCGATGTCCGACGCCTATCCCGAGCACTTCACGTTGAAGCGCAACGGCGACGCCTGGCATTGGATCAACCGGCCGATGGGCATCGAGAACGAGTTCACCTTCGGCGACACCTCCACGCTGCCGTATCCGCCGATGGAATACATCACACGCCAGTGCCAGGGCGACTTCTGCCTCCTCGACCAGCGTGACGGCGACTTGTGGATGGACAGCGGCATGGTGACGTCTCAGGCCGACTGGTCCCTCGATTTCGACATCGGCATGAGCTTCAAGGAATGGCATGCCCCGGTGCCGCTGGCACACGAGATCGGCGTGTTCGATCGCGCGCTGAAGTTCCTGCTCGCCATGCAGATCGGCCGCCCGGTGCGCCGCCTCAACTGGACGATGACGATCAATCCGCGTCTGGATACGTCGCCGGAGAACTATCACAAGTGGGGAACCGACCGCACGACCGTCACCCCGGAGAATGTGGGCGACAAGGTGCACCTGCGCGTCGAACTGCAGGCGTTGTGGCGGCTGCCGCGCTCCAACGCGATCGTATTCTCGATCCGCGGCTATCTGATCAAGATGCGCGAACTCGTCACGATACCGAAGTGGGGCCGGCGCATGCCGCGCGTGCTGAAGACGCTTCCGCCCGAGTTGGCGGCCTACAAGGGCCTGACGCGCTATCAGGACATGACGATCGACTGGCTCGCGAAGTACGACGACGGCGCGCCCACATCGCCCGGGTGCTTCCCGGACTGACAAGATCGCACCGGCTGCAGAACGCGAATTCACGTGAAGCTTGAGGAGAGTTTAATGCCGCAACGTATCTGCATTATCGGAGCCGGGCCGAGCGGCTTGGCTGCCCTGCGTGCCTTCGAAAGCGCGAAGAACAAGGGCGCCGAGATTCCGGAGCTGGTCTGCTACGAGAAGCAGAGCAACTGGGGCGGCCTTTGGAACTACACGTGGCGCACGGGCCTCGATGAGTTCGGCGAGCCGGTTCACGGCAGCATGTATCGCTATCTCTGGTCCAACGGACCCAAGGAATGCCTGGAGTTCGCCGACTACTCATTCGAAGAGCATTTCGGCCGGCCCATTCCGTCATATCCGCCGCGCGCCGTGCTGCATGACTACATCGCCGGCCGCGTCGAGAAGAGCGGCGTGAAGAAGTACGTGAAGTTCAATCATGCCGCCAAGAATGTCACCTACGACAGCAAGAGCGGCAAGTTCACCGTCGCCGTGAAGGATCTCGTCGCCAATGAGGTGTCGTCGTCGGAGTTCGACTACGTCATCGTCGCCTGCGGCCACTTCTCGACGCCCAACGTTCCCGATTTCCCAGGCCTTGCAAAATTCCCCGGCCGCGTGATGCATGCCCACGACTTCCGTTCCGCCGACGAGTTCGCCGGCAAGAACGTGCTGCTGATCGGCGCCAGCTACTCGGCCGAGGACATCGGCATCCAGTGCTACAAGTACGGCGCGAAATCGGTCACCTTCAGCTGGCGCACGAAGCCGATGGGCTTCAACTGGCCGGACGGCTGCAAGGAAGTCGAACTCCTGCAGCGCGTCGAAGGCAAGACCGCTCACTTCAAGGATGGGTCGAGCCAGGAGGTGGACGCCATCGTGCTCTGCACCGGCTACCTCCACCACTTCCCGTTCCTGGAAGAGCCGCTGCGCCTGAAGACGCGCAACCGCCTCTACCCGCCGCAGATCTACAAGGGCATCTTCTGGTGGCCGAACAACAAGCTGATGTATATCGGCATGCAGGACCAGTACTACACCTTCAACATGTTCGACAGCCAGGCCTGGTACGCGCGTGACGTCGTGCTCGGCCGCATCAAGCTGCCATCGTTCGAGGTGCAGGCCGCCGACATCAACAAGTGGGTCGCGAAAGAAGAGGCGCTGGAAGATCCCTTCCAGGCGATCGACTTCCAGACCGAATACGTACGCGACCTGCTGTCGGCGACGGACTATCCCAAGCTCGACGTCGACATGGTGGCCAAGCTCTTCAAGGAGTGGGAGCATCACAAGGTCGACGGCATCCTGACCTATCGCGATCGCTGCTATCCATCGACGCTGACCGGAACCGTCGCTCCAGTCCATCACACGCCGTGGATGAAGGCGCTGGATGACTCGCTCGAAGCGTTCCTCAACCAGCCCGGCACCGCCGCCAAAGTCGCCTAGAGCGTACGAGGGCCGACATGAGCCGATCCGCCGTCACGACGAAAGACAAGCCGCGCATCATCGTGCCCGGCATGTCGTCGCTCGACCCTGGGGTCGAGCGCTACGTCGTGCGCGGCGGCGGCTCGGCGGTCTTCGCGCTCGAACGCGACGACCGCATCGAAATCGCATTGCTCGAAGGCGGCCAGCCTGTCGAGATTGTCGCCTTCGGCAAGGGCGGCAAGTCCGATCTGGCCGCGATCGGGCTGAAGGGCAAAGGCAAGCCGGAGGGCCTGCAGCGCATCTTGTCGTCCGGCAGCGAGGATGCCGAGCGCGTGCGCTTCGGCCTGTTCCGCCGCGGACTGGAACTGGGAAAAACGACCTGCGCCAAGTTGTTCGGGATCGACGCACCTGCGGGCGAAGCGGTCGACCTGAAGGCGGAGCGGAACGTCGTCGTCGTCGTCTCGGCCCCTGCGTCGAACATGGCGGTATGGGACCAGACGCCGCCCACCGACGTGCTCGTGTTCATCACGCGCGCGCGCATCCTGGCGAAAGGCGAGCTGCGGTTGCCCGAGCCGCTGACCGAGCCGCGGCTCGACATCACCATCAATATCGCCAGCGCCGAGAGCTTCGAGGTGTTCGAGGGCGAGTACATCCAGATCGTGGACGTCGCCGGACGCCAGTGCTCCGACTTCCTGGCGTTCAATCGCCGTGCGCTGGACGAAAACAAGGTGCGCGGCATCGACTCGACCACCACCCGCTCCGCGCTCGGCCTCGCCTATCCCAAGCCCGGCCTGCTCTCCAAGTTCTTCGACCAGGATCGCCAGGCGCTGGTGGAGGTCGTGCAGGACACCGTGGGCCGCCATGACACATTCGGTCTGGCCTGCACCGCGCGCTACTACGAAGACATGGGCTACTTCGGCCACGCCAACTGCTCGGACAACTTCAACCGCGCGCTGCACAACTACGGCGTCGGCTCCTATCGCGGCTGGCCGGCGATCAACTTCTTCTACAATACCAACGTCGGCGCCGATAACGTCATCTGGTTCGACGAGCCGTGGTCGCAACCGGGCGACTACGTTCTGATGCGCGCCCTGACCGATCTCGTGTGCGCCACCTCATCCTGCCCCTCCGACATCGATGCCGCGAACGGCTGGGAGCTTTCCGAAATCCAGGTACGCGTCTATCCCAAGACAGCGTCGTTCCAACGCGCGATCGGAACCCGCATGACACCAGACAGCCCTCTGAAGCTGACGCGCGAGACGGGCTTCCACCCGGCCACGTCCAAGCTTACGCGCAAGTTCGGCGAGTATCGCGGCTACTGGGTGCCGCACCAGTTCACCAAGGGCGGCGCCGTCGAGGAGTACTGGGCCTGCCGCGAGCGCGTGGTGATGATGGACCTGTCGCCGCTGCGCAAACTGGAAGTCATCGGCCCGGACGCCGAGCAGCTGCTGCAGGGCATTTTCCCGCGCGACGTGCGCAAGCTCGCCGTCGGCCAGATCTTCTACACGGCCATGTGCTACGAGCATGGCGGCATGGTGGATGACGGCACGCTGTTCCGGCTGTGCCAAAACAACTTCCGCTGGATCGGCGGCGACGACGCCAGCATCCTGTTCATCAAGGAGCAGGCGCAGAAGACCGGCGCCAACGTGATGCTGAAGACCGCAAGCGATCAGGTCCACAACGTGGCCGTCCAAGGCCCGAAGTCGCGCGATACGTTGAGGGGAATTCTTTGGACGCCGCCCGGCCGTCCCACACTGGACGAACTCGGGCTCTTCCGCTTCACCGTCGGCCGCATCGGCGATCACGACGGCATCCCCGTCATGGTCTCCCGCACCGGCTACACCGGTGAGCTCGGCTACGAGGTGTTCTGCCACCCGAGCGACGCGCCCGCCGTCTGGGACGCGATCATGCAGGCCGGCGCACCGCACGGCATTTCGCCCTTCGGCTTCGACGCACTCGACATGGTGCGCATCGAGGCCGGACTCGTATTCGGCGGCTACGATTTCGACAGCACGACAGACCCGTTCGAGGCCGGCATCGGCTTCACCGTGCCCACCAAGAAGGAAGAGGACTACATCGGCAAGGCCGCGCTGGAACGCCGTCGCGCCAACCCGTCGCGCAAGCTCGTCGGCCTGGAGATCGCCGGCAACGAGGCATCCGGCCACGGCGATCATGTCTATATCGGCCGTGCCCAAATCGGTGTCGTGACGAGCGGCATGCGCTCACCCATACTGAAGAAAACGCTGGCCCTTGCACGGCTCGATGTCGCCCACGCCGAACCCGGCACGGCCGTCGAAATCGGCAAGCTGGACGGCCACAAGAAGCGCCTGAAGGCGACCGTCGTGCCCTTCCCCTTCTACGATCCGACCAAGAGCCGAATGCGCGTCTAGCGCGCCAGAGAAGACGTCACCTCAAATCGCAACACGTCTGGGAGAGAAGACAAATGGTTATGTCATGGCGTTATTCAGCCGTAGCGGACCGCCACCGCGCGCTCGGCTCCAAGCTGGAAGACTGGAACGGCATGGGCACGGCGTGGACCTATGACAAGGACATGGCCGACGAGCATGAGGCAATCCGCACCAAGGCCGGCCTCATGGACGTGTCGGGCCTGAAGAAGGTTCACGTCGTCGGCCCACATGCACACCATGTGCTGCAGTACGCCACGACGCGCGACGTGACGAAGATCTATCCCGGCAAGTCGGCCTACGCATGCATGCTGAACGAAGCCGGAAAGTTCACCGACGACTGCATCCTGTATCGCACCGGACCCAACTCGTGGATGGTGGTGCATGGCTCCGGTTCGGGACACGAACAACTCCAGACGCAATCCGAAGGCAAGCAGGTCGCGCTGCTGTTCGACGACGACCTGCACGATCTCTCGCTGCAGGGCCCTGCCGCCGTCGACTACCTCGACAAGCACGTGCCGGGCATTCGCCAGCTGCCGTACTTCCATCACATGCAGACGAAGCTGTTCGGCTTCCCCGTCATGATCTCCCGCACCGGCTACACCGGCGAGCGCGGCTACGAGATCTTCTGCAAAGCCGAGAACGCCCTCGCGATCTGGGATCGCATCATCGACGAAGGCAAGGCGATGGGGATCATCCCATGCTCGTTCACGACGCTCGACTGGCTGCGCGTCGAAAGCTCGCTGATGTTCTTCCCCTACGACAACTCGGAGATGTATCCGTTCGAGAACGAGGGCCCCGGCGACACGCTGTGGGAACTCGGCCTCGACTTCACGGTCTCGCCCGGCAAGACCGGCTTCCGGGGGGCGGAAGAACACTATCGCCTGAAGGGCAAGGAGCGTTTCAAGATCTACGGCATCGAGGTCGAGGGCAAGACGCCGCCCGACATGGCCGCCGAAGTTTTCTCAGGCGGGAAGAAAGTCGGCATCGTGACGTGCTCGATGCACTCGCGTCTCGTGGGCAAGACCATGGCGATCGCGCGCCTGGACCCGAAGGCGGCCACGGCCGGCACCAAGCTCGAAATCCGCGGACCGTCCGGCACGATGCAGGCCACCGCCCAGCCGCTGCCGTTCGACGACCCGCAGAAAAAGAAGCGTACGGCCGTGGGTTAGGCCTCGTTCCAGCCCTGCCGGCCGGAGGAAATTGCCCCGGTCGGCCGGGTCTCTCACGTATTGAAAAGCGGCCACACCGTGCGAATTTCGTCGCCAAAGTCCTCATCCGCACTTGCCGCCGCACGCAGCAGGCATAGCGTGGAGGCGTTTCCAACCAAATCCATTTCAGCCAGAATAAGCCCGCACCGGCGGGCTTATTTTTTGCGTGGGCATTCCTCGTGCTTCTCGGTCATAGTCGGCGACAGATCCGACGGGGCGAGGTGGCGATGACAGTCGATGCCGCACATGAAAATGCGCGAAGGCGCGTCGCCGAGCTGCCGATCTGGGCGCGCCCCGTCGAACCCGAGCCGCTCGGCGGCGGCATCTCCAATCGCAATTTTCTGGTCGACGACGGCAAACGCAAAGTCGTCGCCCGCGTCGGCGGCGACAAGATCGTCCACGGCGTGTTGCGTGCCAGCGAGCACGCCGCAAGCCGCGCCGCCCACGCCGCCGGCGTCAGCCCCGCTGTCGTTCATTCTGCACCCGACGTTCTCGTCCTGGACTTCGTCGAAGGGACGACGCTGAAGCCCGAAGACGTTCGCGACCCCCGTTATCTCGATCGCCTTGTCGACATCGTGCGGCGCTGCCACCGCGACATCCCCAAGCATCTGCGTGGCCCTGCGGCGATGTTCTGGGTCTTCCATGTTCTGCGCGACTACGCGCACACGCTGCGCGAAGGCGGCAGCTCGCACACCTCTCGTCTTCCAGATCTGATCGCGCGCGCCGAGCGGCTCGAACAGGCGGTCGGCCCGATCGACGTCGTCTTCGGCCACAACGACCTGCTGGCCGCCAACTTCATCGACGACGGCCAGCGCCTCTGGCTCTTCGATTGGGAATACTCCGGCTTCAACTCACCGCTGTTCGATCTCGGGGGACTTGCGTCCAACAGCGAGTTTCCGCCCGAGCTGGCGGACGAGTTGCTCGCGCGCTACTTCGGCCGCGCGCCGGACGACGGGTTGCATCTCCGCGCTGCAGCCATGACGGCGGCATCGCTTCTGCGCGAGACCATGTGGAGCATGGTTTCCGAGATCCATTCGGAGCTGGCGTTCGACTACTCCGCCTATACAGCCGAGAATCTCGCGCGCTTCGAAACCGCATACGGCCACTATCTAACCCTGGATCGCTCATGACCACGCTTCCCTCTTCCGCAAAGATCGTCATCGTCGGCGGCGGCATCGTCGGCTGCTCCGTCGCCTACCACCTCGGCAAGATGGGGCTGACGGACGTGCTGCTGCTGGAACGCGGCAAGCTCACATCCGGATCGACGTGGCACGCCGCGGGCCTCGTCGGGCAACTGCGCACCAGCGCGAACATCACTCAGCTTCTCGGCTACTCCGTCGCGCTCTACGATACGCTCGAAAAGGATACCGGCCTCGCCACCGGCTGGAAGCGCAACGGCGGACTGCGCCTCGCCTGCAACGAGGAGCGCTGGACCGAGGTGAAGCGCCAGGCGACGACGGCAACGTCGTTCGGACTGGAAATGCACCTGATGTCGGCGAAAGAGGCGCAGGACCTCTGGCCGCTGATGCAGGTGGACGACGTCGTCGGCGCGGCTTTCCTTCCTGCCGACGGCCAGGTCTCGCCTTCCGACGTGACGATGGCGCTGGCGCGCGGCGCACGTCAGGGCGGCGTCACCATCAAGGAGGACGTCAGCGTCACCTCAATCGAGGTCGAGAACGGCAAGGTCCGCGCCATCGTCACCAACCAGGGCCGCATCACCTGCGACAAGCTCGTGATCTGCGCAGGCCAGTGGTCGCGGCAGCTCGGCAAACTGGCGGGCGTCAATATCCCGCTCGTCTCCGTGCAGCACCAGTATCTCATCACCGAAAAGATCGACGGCGTGACCTCCGGCCTGCCGACGTTGCGCGATCCCGATCGTCTCACGTACTGGAAAGAGGAAGTCGGCGGCCTCGTGATGGGCGGCTATGAGCCCAACCCCAAGCCGTGGGCCGAAGACGGCGTGCCGGAAAACTTCGAGTTCCAGCTTTTGGAGAACGATCTCGACCACTTCGAACCCCTGCTGGAGCTGGCGCAGGGCCGTGTGCCCGCCATGGAGACGGCCGGCGTCAAATCGTTCATCAACGGCCCCGAAAGCTTCACGCCCGACGGTAATTTCATCCTGGGGGCCGCCCCGGAAGTTTCCGGCATCTACGTCGGCACCGGCTTCAACGCTTTCGGCATCGCGTCGGGCGGCGGCGCTGGCATGGCGCTGGCGGAGTGGGTGGCCAAGGGAGAACCGCCGTACGATCTCTGGCCGGTCGATATCCGCCGTTTCGGCCGCAACCATCAGGACACCAACTGGGTCCGCACGCGCACGCTCGAAGCATACGCAAAGCACTACACCATGGCGTGGCCCTTCGAAGAACATCACTCCGGCCGTCCCCTGCGGCGCTCGCCGCTTTACGATCGACTGACCGCGCAAGGCGCCGCGTTCGGCGAAAAGCTCGGCTGGGAACGCCCGAATTGGTTTGCCGACAAGGGCGAAACGCCGAAGGACGTCTACACCTACGGCCGCCAGAACTGGTTCGACGCCGTGGGCCGCGAGCATCGCGCGTGCCGCGAGCGTGTGGTCGTCATTGACCAGACCTCGTTCGCCAAGTTCCAGATGATCGGCAAGGATGCCGAAGCCGCCCTCTCCTGGATCTGCGCCAACAACGTCGCACGCCCTGCCGGATCATTGATCTACACGCAGATGCTGAACACGCGTGGCGGCATCGAGTGCGATCTCACCGTCGCCCGTCTTTCACCCAGCGAGTTCTACATCGTCACCGGCACCGGCTTTGCGACGCACGACTTCGACTGGATCAAGCGCGCGATACCCGCGGGCCTCGACGCGCATCTGATCGACGTCACCTCATCCTACGCCGTGCTGTCGCTGATGGGCCCGCGCGCCCGCGACGTGCTGGCGACGCTGACGAACGACGATCTGTCCAACGACACTTTCCCATTCGGCCAATTGCGCCGGATCACGGCGGCCGGTGCGCCGGTGATGGCGTTGCGCGTCACGTACGTCGGCGAACTCGGTTGGGAGCTTCACATCCCCGTAGAGTTCGCCGCGACGCTCTACGACGCGCTGATGACCGCCGGTCAGCCGCACGGGATCGCCAATGCCGGTTACCGCGCCATCGAGTCGTTGCGCCTGGAAAAGGGCTATCGCGCGTGGGGCTCGGAAATCGGCCCCGATCACTCACCGCTGGTGGCAGGTCTCGGCTGGGCTGTGAAGCTGAAATCCGGCACGCCATTTCAGGGCCGCGATGCCCTTATCGCGCAAGCGGCCAAGCCATTACCGCGCCTGCTCGCCGGCTTTACCGCGGCGCCCGATACGATCCTGCTCGGGCGAGAAACGATCTATCGCGATGGCAAGCGCGTCGGCTGGCTGTCGAGCGGCGGATACGGCTACACGCTCAGTCGCGCGATCGGCTACGGCTACGTGCGTGACGCTGAGAACGGCGTGACGCGCGACATCGTTCTATCCGGCACATACGAACTGGAAGTCGCCGGCGAGCGCGTGCCGGCGACCGTTTTCCTCGATCCGCCATACGATCCGGCCAGCAGCCGCATCAAGGCCTGACGGTGGTGGCAGCGATGCGCCCCGTCAAAAATTGATCAGGCCGCCCACGCTGAACAGGTCGAGATCGTCCAACTGCGTCAGCGCCGGATCGCCTTCGACGTCGGCCTCGTAGTGCTGATACTTGAGGTAGACCGTCATGGCCGCGGCATCCAGTTCCTGTGCCACGCCGCCGCCGTAGCGCGTCAGCACGCTCGACGTTACGCCGCGCGCCAGCGCACCCGGCCCCAGCTGGTCGCGGTATTCCGCATAGTCGCCATAGACCACCGTCGCACCAAGCGGCGTCCAGGCCTTGCGGATACCGGATTTGACGTACCAGTGGTCGCCGTTCTTCGCTTCTCCCGCCGCCGTGTCGCCGATACCGTCGGCGTTGGTGTCGCGGAAGGTCATGCTGTCGTTGTTGTCTTCGTAGCCATACGCGGCGTGAGCGAACAGGCCGGTCTGTAGATGCTGCAGATACCCGCCCGCCTGGAAGTACGAGGTGTGCTTATCGGTCATGACGAGCGGCCCGGTGGACCTCTCATCCGTCATTTCGGAATAGCCGACGCCGAGTGAGATCTTGAAG
>JAKAXS010000218.1 GCA_021816505.1 Pseudomonadota bacterium | reverse complement strand
GGAAAGCCTCAAGCTCAACGACGGGCCGGAACGTCACGACCTCGTGCAGTTCGTCGACGCAGAAGGCTACTTGAACCTGATTGTCGTGGCCTATTGGCAAGATCCAAGGGCGCATTTGAATTGGACCAACGCGCCAGAGATCGCCGGTTGGTGGAGCTCGGACGATCGTTTGAACGAGGGCGTCGGCTACTTCCGTGAAGTCCTCAGCCCGCGCATGGAACAGTTCGAGACGATTTTCACGCACGACTATGGGCCGTTTGAAGGCGTCAGCATTCTCTTCGGCAACATGAGTCAGCCGATCTTCGAGCACGGTTACTGGGGTTCCATGCGCGATCGCCTGCCGGTGTCGCAGAATGACACCATGGAGCCAATCGGCCAGCTCACGGTAAAGCAAGGTCAACCGAAATCCGGCGGCCGGGTCATCATTGGCGGCCATCAGAACCTAACGTTGATCCGCTCGGGAGAAGACTGGAGCCGAACCAAGGATGAAGAACGCCGCGTTTGGTATGAGGACATCGAACCTGTTCTGCACCAGGGCATGAATTTCCTGCGCGACGACGGTCTCGAGGTCGGCTGCTACACCAACCGCTACTGTCATCACGTGGATGAGGACGGCAATCTGCAAGAGAAGGGGTTCGGCGTCAGCCTTTGGAACTCCCTTGCCGCGCTGGAGCATTGGGGCGAGTCACACCCGACTCATCTGCAGATTTTCGTGACGTTCATGCGGAACGTGCACAAGTTCACCGATCTCACGCTCTATCACGAGGTCTCGGTGTTCGACGCAGCCAACCAGCACTTCGAATACATCAACTGCCATCCGAAGACGGGTGTTCTGCGCGCGGTGTGAAGTCAACGCGGTCGGCGGCATCACGCGCAGAGCGCGCGTGATGCCGAAACCTTGCGTCACGCCACGTCGAGCACGATACGATAGCGTGCTTTGCCGTCGAGCAGATGCTGGATCGCGTCGTTGACATTCGAGATCGGGAAATGCTCGGTCTGCGGCGCGATGCTGTGACGGGCCGCGAAGTCAAGCATCGCGGCAGACGTCGTCGGCGAGCCGTTGGGCGAGCCCGAAATGCTGCACCGGCGGTGGCTGCTGCGCGCGCGAACGCGGAACCGTCGCCGCCGTTCAGCCAGGCCCTATCGCAGGTTTGGTCGGAAACGCAGTCACGATAGGGCTGCGCGTTGGTCTTTACGAAATCCCAGTACAGCCCGAAATCGCCCGGCTCGCGTTGCGGCTGATGAAAAACGCGGTGGATGATAAGCGGCTCACAACCCGGCCGGCCATTGAAGCAAATGACGTCCTCGCGGAAGACCGGAGGGGCCCAGCCGGAGGAGTCGCCAATCTTCACCCCACCAAACAGCCCGAACCTCGGTACGCCGAGCGCGCGGCGCAGCGTCACGCACTCCTCGACGAATGAACGAAACGCGATCAGCGGCAGTTCCGCCTGTCTTCCCCAATAATGGCAATAACCCAACTTGGTCTACCTCCTGCCAGAATGAGCCGTCGCCCACGATCGCCGCTGGTTACGACAGTCCATTCAGTTTTGATAGATGGCCGCGGTCGTGCGCCTCAAGGTCATGTAGAACCGGATGCTCACCCCAAATCCTTTCGGGGCGCGCCGGCATAAAAACGAGCACCCGAGCCGCGCTCAATCGTGTAGGCTCGCCGCCAGGAATGGGGTTGGGAGGGGCCGCTGCGCTACATTGATTTCAGTTCGTGGCAGAGCCTGCTCGCGACAGTGATCGGCCTGGCCCTATTCGCTCTCATCGGCATCGGTATCCGGTTGCTGATGATGTTCACGATCCAGCAGCGCCGCGAGCGCATGAACCGGCAGATCAACGAACGGCTGCGTACGCTGATCGCGGCCTACAAAGTCTTGGGCGGCTCGTTCACCGGCAATCTGACCGTCGATCCGACACATCTGCGCGATTTGCGCCGAGCCGGAGAGCCCATCGCCGAGGACGACGCGACAGCAGCCTCGTCCGCAGTCTCCGATAACGCCGCTGGATCGGACCGCGCACGTCGCATCCGCGACTCGGTCGAGGCAGCTCTGTCGGACATCATCTTGCTTGGGACGGAAGAGCATGTCCGGTTGGCGGAGCGTACCGCGCGGGAGCTGATTGCCGGACGCCCCGTCCACACGCACGAACTCGTCATCTCGCTTCGAAGTTTCATTCGCGAAGCGCTCGATCTCGATCCGGTGCCGCCCGATCTTGCGATTCCGATGCAAGGCCCCACGCGACCATCAAGCTCCAGCGGGCGCTCTAGGGCCGGGCGTGAAAACGAACGCTCTGGGCAGGGCGGCGGTGGACGAGGCGGCATGGGGGCGGGCGGCGGATCTGGCGCGGGCCTCGTATCCGGTGGCGGCGGAAATCCACCCCCATCCGATCATACGCCTTAGATATCAGGTCGAATGTGAGGCCGGTTCGTGTTGGCGATTCATCAGAAGTGCCCGCGCATGACAGCGCGTTCCCGCGGAACTTGCGCCGGCGCGCGCAACAGTAAATGATCCGCACCGGTTGCTATCGCGGCAACCTGGACAGCCAAAACCCGTGAAGGACGCCGCCAGCGGCGATAAGTCAGAGAATGGTCAAGGGCAGAAGCGCGGTCAATTCGGCCTTGTCCATGGCCATGCGCGATTTTGGATTGGGCTCGCCGAAGGTTCTGAAGATCGGCTTTCTAGCGCCGCTGTCCGGCCCGCTGAAATCATGGGCGCTGCCCGGCCTCAACGGCAGTCACATCTGGATTGAACGCGTGAACCAGGCCGGCGGCCTGAAAGTCGGCAATCGCCGCTACATGCTGGAACTGGTGCAGTTCGACACGATGTATCGGCCCGACATCGCGCTCAGCGGGGCGAAACGGCTGATCTTGGAAGAGGGCGTCAAGCTGCTGCTGATGGTGGGCGGCGATGACATTTCTCCGGATCTGCGCCGGCTCGTGCGCGAGCATCGCATGTTGGTCGCGACGCTCTTGCCGAGCGACCTGTCGCCGGATGCCCCGACGCTGATCGCTCCGACCGAAGTGCACCCGATCTACAACGTCACCGGTGTCGACTGGCTGCGCCGGAACCGCCCGAACCTGCGGACGGTCGCGATGTGCGCCCAGCGCGATCAGTTGGGACTTCCATCGATCGCGACGTACCGCGCAGCATTCGAAGTCGCCGGCATCGAACTGGTGGCGGAGCACTTCTTCGAGCCGGACGACGTCAATTTCGGTGAGGTCGTCGAACACCTGATGGCGCCGCGTCCTGACATCTTGTGTTGGGACACGGCGTACGAACCGTTCGTGCACGAACTGACGGTGGAAGCGTTTCAGCGCGGCTTCACCGGTCAACTTCTGTCGTGCACGTGCGACAACTATCGGGCGCTTGCCGCGCGCACGAGCGCTGAATTCATGGAAGGCTTCGTCTTTCAGTTCCCTGACTTCGATGACCCGCGCCTCAACGATCCGCACATCAATTTCGCCTCTCCCAACGCCTTCTATGACGAGTTTTGCGCCCGCTACCCTGGCACCTGGAGCGCGGTCTCGTGGGAGTACGCGTCGACCCTGGAACTCTGGAAGACAGCGGCACAGCGGGCCCGTACCTTCGAGCCGTTCTCCGTTCTCGCGATGATGAAAGTCGGCGGAATAGGGCCACATGCGTTCGGCGAGGCGACATGGTGGGGCAAGGACCTTTTCGGCATCGACAACGCTTTGGTCGGCGACTGGCCGGTCGTCATGATTCAAAACGGCCGCGCACGCATCCAGGAGTTCGGGTCGATCCCACGCTGGTGGGCCAAGAACAGCAAGACATTGCTGAAACACATGCGCGAACTCGAGTTGATGTGGGACCAACGGGAAGAGATGTCCGCGTCCAGCTGAAGTCATTGGGGCTCGTAGATCATCTCCTCGTGCGCCGTCGAAACATGCAGCGTGATCAGTTCCACCGCCGTCTCTACATTTCGCGTCTCGATAGCCTTGAACAACGAGTTCAGAAGCTGCTGCGTCTTGCGGATCTTCGCCGGCGTCAATGTTTGACGGCGCGTCGCCGAGGAACTCGGATGCCGGCGCACCTCGTGCAAAATTTCATACATTGCGACGATCAACGCATTGTGGGTGCCGCGCGCGATCGTCATCATGAACTGATCTTCCAGCGCCGCGAAGCGGTCCGCCTCGGTGACGATTGCCTCCAGCTCCGACAACTGCTGTCGCAGTTCGGCCAAATCACGCGTCGACATGTAGATGGTCGCCAGACGCACCATCTCCGGCTCGAGGACGGAGCCCGCTATGCTCAGGGCGAATGGCGAAGCCGTCTCCGCAAGCTGATCGATCGACTGATGGTGGCCTGGCAGCCGTGATGATGATCGACTAGGTGCCGGTTCCGGGACAGAACGGAACAACACGAAGGTCCCGCTCCCAGGTCGCCGCGACACGACCCCATACGTCTCGAGAAAATCCAGGACGAGCCTGATCGTCGCCCGTGTGGCGCTGAACTCCTCCGCCAAGTCGCGCTCTGCCGGAATACGTGTCCCGAACGGATATCGCTCTGCGGCAATGCGCTGAAAGAGCTGCGTTGCGATCTCTTTCACTTGCGGAGAGACCAAGGGCTGCTTGGCCGGGTCGGACGCCCATGGAGGCTGAGAATGCGGACCGCTCATCTGTGTCTCCATTTGGGTCAGTCGCGTTGCGCACGGGCGGTTGCGAGCATCGCGGGTGTGAGCAGCCCGAGCGCCGCCGCCAGGAACTCATGGTCCGGCTGGCTATTGAAAGTCGACGCACCGAGTATCGTCCTCAGCCGCTCCGCCTTCAGCGCGTAGCATTGGCCAATCGTCGCTTGGTCTCCGGCATCCAGCAAAGCGATCTCCGGCGCGGACTTACCTAAGCTCTCCATGAGCTGATCGCGCAGGTGCTCGCCGCGCTGCGGAAGGCACGACGAACTGGACGCGAGGTCGCGATGAAAACCGATCTGCGTCAGCATCGTCGAACAGAGCAGGCTGTCCCTCTTCGCGCCTGCCCTCGCGAACGCATCCGCATGCTTTGCCGCCAGGCGGAAATGATGGCCCGTGCTTGTCGCGCGAAGCGGAGCCAGACTGAGCGCCGCAGCATCGGCCAGACTTGCCGCCTGGGCCTCTGCGCCGTCCAGGAGGCGTGCCACGTCCTCCGGCTCATGGCCGAGCATCATCATGCCGATCGCGCCGTTTCCGGAGTCGAGAAGGCTGGCTTCCCGGCAGGGGATCGCGTTCACCCAGATCTTTGCCGCCTCGCGCAACGCTCCTTTCGACAAGCATTCGAAGGCACTTAGCGCTGCTTTTGCTGCTTTAGCCGCCAATGCGATCTCCCATGCCGGCTCGGACACCTTCCGTCGCACGCGAAGCAAACAATGGAAAAGAATAGCAATATTCGAAATGCAGCGAGATTTCAACCTCTTTAGACCAATTTACACCAAAGTAATCTCGCGATGCAGCATTCTTTCTAACGTGTCGGAATGTCGAATATAAAGCGTTTTCGCTCTATTTCTCTGCCCAAGA
>JAKAXS010000217.1 GCA_021816505.1 Pseudomonadota bacterium | reverse complement strand
TCCGATCTCCTAACCGTCTCTCGTGCATGCAGCATCGGCCATTGACGCGGCGGGGAGCGGATGGTGTAGACAGAGGGTATGGAACAGTACGCGCCGCGCCAGCGCCAATCGTTGACCAATCTGCCTAACGTACTGACGTACGCGCGGATTTTGGCTGTTCCTGCACTCGTGGCATGCCTGCAGTTTCTTGAGGGCGACACGGCCCGGTGGTGCGCCTTCGCGCTGTTCGTCGCAGCGGCCGTAACAGACTATCTCGACGGGTATCTGGCCAGGGCGTGGGCGCAGCAGTCGACGCTGGGCGGCATGTTGGACCCAATCGCCGACAAGCTGATCGTCGGCGCCGCTCTCTTGATGCTGGTTTACGACAACACGATCAACGGCCTGTCGATCTGGGCCGCCATCGTCATTCTCAGCCGCGAGATTCTTGTCTCCGGCCTGCGCGAGTTCCTGGCGGAGCTGAACGTCAAAGTACACGTGACGCAGCTGGCGAAGTGGAAGACGACCGTTCAGATGGTCGCCCTGGCCGTGCTGCTGGCTGGCCCGGCGGCCGACAAGATTTACCCGGGCGTGGTGACTGCCGGTTTGTGCCTGCTATGGCTCGCAGCGTTGCTGACGTTGCTGACCGGGTATGACTACCTGAAAGCGGCCGTTCGGCACGCCATCGAGCGCTAAGGTCCGTTGATCATGACCGACAAAGCGGGACAGCCCGTAAAACTGAGATATTTCGCCTGGGTGCGAGAGAAAGTCGGCCGCGGCGAGGAAGACGTGACGCTGCCCGCGACCGTGGTTTCCGTCGCCGATCTCATCGCCTGGCAGAGCACGCGCGGACCGGAGTACGCCGAGGCGTTTTCCGCCGGACAGCGGGTGGTGCGCGCCGCAATCGACCAGCGCCATGTCAAGCCGGATGCCCACGTCGCCTCCGCGCGTGAAATCGCGTTCTTTCCGCCGGTCACGGGAGGCTGAGATGCCCGTGCGCGTGCAAGCGTCCGATTTCGACGCCGGAGCGGAAATCGCACGCGTCACGGCCGGTCGGACCGACATTGGCGCCATCGTCACCTTCACGGGCACGGTGCGTGGCGCGGCACACGGCGAACCCATCAACGCCATAACGCTCGAGCACTATCCCGGCATGACGGAAGCGGAGTTGGAGCGGATCGAGGCTCTGGCGCACGAACGCTGGCCGTTGCAGGCCGCGACGATCATTCATCGGATCGGGCGACTGACGCCGGGAGAGAATATCGTTCTGGTGGTTACGGCTTCGGCACACCGGCAGGCCGCATTCGAGGCCGCCGAATTCCTGATGGACTACCTGAAAACCGACGCGCCGTTTTGGAAAAAGGAAGAACTGGCGAGCGGAAACGCGCATTGGGTCGACGCCCGCGATACGGATACGACAGCGCGCGATCGCTGGGCCGGAAGTACGGAAGTGAAGCCTGACTGAGTTGCTGGTGCTGTTCTGTGAAGTACTCAAGGACTCTTGACGCGTTTCGCGAACAGATCGACACCAGTTGACATGATGGCTTCAGCAAATCTTAACCATCTTCCGATCATAACATTCCATGATGGTGTCCTGGAAAACGCCATCATTTCGATTGAGTGTGTCCAACGTCCCACTGTGGTGGAACCGTTTTGCGTAGACGGGGGTCGAACGTCATGGTTCTAGGGCTCTGGCGACAGCACCGGCCGAAATCCGGCCTGTTGGTCGTCGCAACCCTTTTGGCTTCGCCGGCACTTGCCGAGCAGAAGGCCGCGGAGCTGCCGAAGGCGCCCGCGCCTGTAGCGGTGCCGCAACCGGCGGACGCTACTCCCGGTGCCGTCGAAAAGAGCACTACGAACACCTCCGCCGGCAAAGTTCAGCGCGCCCGCTTTCTGATCGGCCTGGAGCGTTCCACCACGTTCAACGTCCGCGCGTTGACCAACCCCAATCGCGTCATCGTCGACGTCGAAGAGACGAAGCTGCAGCTGCCGCAGGATCTGGGCGGCAAGGCCGTCGGCGTGATCAGCAGCTTCCGCGCCGGCATTTCGGGTCCGAAACAATCGCGCATCATCATCGATGTGACCGAGCCCGTTTACATCGAGAGCTCCAAGATCGAGAAGGCGCCGGACGGCAAGGGCCACCGCCTTGCACTCAGCATCGTCAGCACGGAAGCGCCGAAGAAAACGGCCCTGAAGGCGCCGTTCGCATTGGGTGCCGTAGGTCTTCAGCCGCCGATGCCGCAGCCGGCAGTCCGGCCGGAAGTTCGCGCCGCAAAAGCGTTCAAGCCGATCATCGTCATCGACCCGGGCCATGGCGGCCACGATAGCGGTGCCATGAAGCACGGCACGGTCGAGAAGGATGTGGTGCTCGCGTTCTCGCAGGTGCTGCGCGACAAGCTGGAGGCGACCGGCCGGTACAAGGTGATGATGACTCGCGACACCGACGTGTTCGTCGAATTGGACGATCGCGTGAAGTACGGCGAGAAGCACAACGCCAACCTGTTCATCGCCGTGCACGCCGACTACGCGAAGACCAAGGCCAGCGGCGCGACGATCTATTCGCTGCGCGAGTCCGTCGCCAAGGGTTTGAAGCGGTCGGCCAAAGGCGACATCACCGACAGCGCTCTCTCGGGCACCGAACTGAAGACCGTGAAGGACAGCGCCGCATCCGATTCCGACATGGGCGCGATCAAAGGCATTCTGTCAGACCTCGCGGGCCGCGAGGTCGAAGCCACGAAGGAGCGCACGTCCCTGTTCTCGCGCTCCGTCGTCGAGTTCATGGGCAGCTCGACGGCCATGCGCGACAAGCCGGACCAGCAGGCCGCTTTCCGCGTTCTGAAGACCGCGCAGTTTCCCTCGGTGCTGATCGAGCTTGCCTACGTGACCAACAAGCAGGACGCGGCCAACCTCAATTCCAACGAATGGCGCGGCAAGGTCTCCGACAGCATCCTCACCGCGGTCGACAACTACTTCTCGCAGCAGATCGCCCGCCTGCCGATGTAGGGACCGGGCACGTCTGGTTCTCAGTTCAGTTTCGCAAATGAAAAAGCCGGCTCCTCGAAAGGAACCGGCTTCGTTGTTTGTGGCCGGCTGCCGGGTCGCACGCCCTGCCGGCAACGTCTCAGTTAAGCGGTACTTGGGGGGTGATGCGGATTAAGTCGCCAGAGCAGAACGAAAAGCCATTGCGGATTGAGCCGAAGCGAAAGAGCGGTGAACCTGCTCGATGGCAAGGGAGCAGAAACGTGACCATGACGAAGGTGCTTCAGCATGTGGCACTCCATCTTCTTGTGGGAGCCGCGCCCTAGGCCCTCGCGGGCAAACCGGCAAAGTTCCGCATCGCGACGCAAGTCTGCCCACGCCGGGATGGGGCGGGCGAAAAGAGACGATGCTGTTCTTTGATGTTTTGGCGCAGCCATCCTGGACAGGCTGCAGTGAAGGTGCAGATGCGCGGATGCCTGACGTTCCCTCGGATGGCCCTATCCTGTGCCACCACACGTCCGGCTGACCGGCTTTGCCAGTAAGGTTCAAACCCTGGCTCAGAGTAGGCAAGGAACATTGCCCTCGTGCTCTGACGCATGCACCCTAGTCCAGCCCCGTTAGACGAGGCCAGTTGCAAGGGGCCTAAGCCCCGCTGCTGCAAGGATTCTATGCGATTCGAGACAACCTGCGTATGACACTCGTGTCACAGCATCGTTGAGTCGCAACGGTGTGGCCGAGAAGCACAGTCAACCGCTGATCTCTTGTAATTCAGCGTCAATCTCGCAGATGACCCCGCGGGGTTCGAAGCGGATGCTGGTTTCGCTACCCAGTTCGAACGCGAGCGACCGTTCGATCAAGCGCGTTCCGAAGCCCTTGCGTACCGGTAACGTGACGGGGGGGCCGCCACGTTCCATCCACTTCAGCTGCAGGCGCTTGGATCCCGTGTCGTCGGTGATCACCTCCCACGACAAGACGACGGTTCCGTTCGGTACGGAAAGCGCGCCGTACTTCACCGCGTTGGTTGCCAGCTCATGCAGCGCCATTGCGAAGGCCAGAGCGGCGGGTGGCTTCAAACGGACGCCAGGGCCGGTCGTCCGCAGGCGGTCGCCTCCTGGATCGTGCGGCTCGAGGACAAGCCCGACGACCCTCTGCAGATCGGCACCGCCCCAATGTTCGAGCGTCAACAGATTGTGCGTGTTCGACAGCGCCAACAGTCGCTCTTCGAACGCCAGCAATCCGTCCTTCGTGAGCGTCGAACTCCGGAACGTTTGCGCCGCGATCGACTGGACGCTGGCCAGCGTGTTCTTCACGCGATGATTGAGTTCATTCACCAGCAGCGTGCGCTGCGCTTCATCGCGCTTGGCGCGATCGACGTCGGCCACGACGACCAGGACTTCCGAGGGACGCCCAGTGTCGTTCAGGATCGGTATGGCGCTCATGAGCACCCACGTTTCGTCCTTGTCGGCGTAACGGCACAGCAGTTCGACGTCACGCACGACAACGCCGCGCAAAGCCTGCTTGACAGGATGCGCGATGGGAGGGAGCGGCGCGTCCTGCGACGTATGGTAGGAGCAGGTTCGATCGAAGATGCCGGTCCCGACGGTCTCCGCCGCCGCTCCCGAAGCTTTTGGAAGCAGGCGGGTGAAAACCTCGTTCTCCAGCAGCACGCGTCCGGTTCGGTCGACCATCGCGACGCCGACCGGGAGATGCTGGAACAGCGTACGGAACTGCGCTTCGCTGCGGCCGAGAGCTTCCTCGTGCGCCTTGCGATCGGACATGTCGCTGACGAAGCCGAAGATGCCCAGCACCGTGCCGTCGTCGGCGACCTGCGGTACGTACTCGGCACGAACATGCCTGCCGGGTTCGACGAGGTAGGTCTCGTAAGAGACTCGCTCGCCCTTGAGCGCCCGATGGATGTGCGGGTGAATTTTTTCATAGTCGTCGGCCGACGTAACATCGGCAACGGCTTTGCCGACAAACGTATCCGGATCGCGGCCGAACCAGCGCTTGGAGGCGGCGTTGGCGAACTGGTAGCGCTCGTCCCTGTCGATAAACGATACGAGCGACGGGGTTGCATCCGTGATGATGCGCGATTTTTCCTCGCTCTCGCGCAGCGACGCCTCGCTACGCATGCGCTGCAGCTCGGCGGCGGCGCGGCCCGCGAAAATTTCCACGATCTCAAACGGACGTTGCGTCTCATCGAGCGGCTGCTCGTGCAGCACATCGATGATCCCGATGATCTCTCCATCCGAACTGCGAAGTGGCCGGCCGATGAAGCTCTCCAAGCCGAAGCGGTGAATGAACTCCGCGTTGGGGTACAGCTGCTTCAAGCCGCTGGCGACGAACTTCGACGCACCGTTCATGACTTCGTGGCACGGCGTATCCCGCGGCGTGTAGTCCTCGCACGTTCCGTGCTGGCCGGCGATGTAGGCCGACCGGACATGCAGCGTCTGCCGGCGATCGCCGACGATCTCGGAAAGGTAGACATGGCCCACCTTCAACGTGTCACCGATCGCCTTCACGAGCAGGTCGAAGAATGCCTGGCCAGGATGGCTGC
>JAKAXS010000216.1 GCA_021816505.1 Pseudomonadota bacterium | reverse complement strand
GGCATGCCGATCTCATCCTGTTCGATGCCAAGCCGCCGAAGACGGCCGTGCTGCCGGGCGGTAATGGCCTGGCATTCGATTGGGCGCTGCTGGCGGGCATCAAGGGCCGGGTGAACTACATGCTATCGGGTGGGCTGACGCCGGAAAACGTCGCCGAAGCAATCCGTTCGACCGGCGCCACGGCCGTGGATGTCTCGTCCGGGGTGGAGCGGGCACCGGGCGAGAAGGACGCGGATCTCATCCGGCGCTTTCTTCACGCGGCAAAGACCGCTAATGAGGCGGCAGAAAAGGCTTAGGGCCGGTTGCGAGGATTTCCGCTGGGAATGGCAGGCAAGGATAAAAAGTCGAGCGATGCGAAGCTGAACAGCTATCGCACGGGACCTGACGAGCAGGGTCACTTCGGGCTGTTCGGCGGGCGCTTCGTGGCCGAAACGTTGATGCCGCTGATCCTCGATCTGGAGAAGGCCTACAACGACGCGAAGGCCGATCCGGCCTTTCATGCCGAGTTGACGGATCTGCTGACGCACTACGGCGGCCGGCCGAGCCCCCTCTACTACGCGGAGCGGCTGACGGAGCATTTCCGCGAAGTCGCGGCGGCGCAGGGCGGCAAGGGCGGCGCGAAGATCTACTTCAAGCGCGACGAGCTCAATCATACGGGCTCGCACAAGATCAACAACACGCTCGGTCAGATCCTGCTGGCCAGGCGGATGGGCAAGACGCGCATCATCGCTGAAACGGGTGCCGGTCAGCACGGCGTCGCGGTGGCGACGGTGTGCGCGCGGTTCGGTTTGCCGTGCGAGATCTTCATGGGCGCCACCGACGTGAAGCGGCAATCGCCGAACGTCGCGCGCATGTACATGCTAGGCGCCAAGGTCAATGCGGTGACGAGCGGCGCCGGCACGCTGAAAGATGCGATGAACGAAGCGCTGCGCGATTGGGTCACCAACGTGCACGACACCTATTACATCATCGGCACGGCGGCAGGCCCGCATCCCTATCCGGAACTCGTGCGCGATTTCCAGTCGGTCATCGGCAAGGAAACGCGCGAGCAGATATTGGAGCGCGAGGGACGCCTGCCGGACACGCTGGTGGCCTGCATCGGTGGCGGCTCGAACGCGATCGGATTGTTCCACCCGTTCCTCGATGATGAGGGCGTTGCGATCTACGGCGTCGAAGCTGGCGGTCATGGGCTCGACGTGGAGAATGGGCACGCCGCATCGATGAGCGGTGGCAAGCCGGGCGTGCTGCACGGCAACCGCACATATCTGCTGCAAGACGCGGACGGCCAGATCCTGGAAGGTCATTCGATCTCGGCGGGCCTGGACTATCCAGGCGTCGGCCCGGAGCATTCGTGGCTGAAGGCCACCGGCCGCGTGAACTATGTGCCGATCACCGACAAGGAAGCGCTCGACGCGTTCCAGCTGTGCGCGCGCCAAGAGGGCATCATCCCTGCGCTGGAGCCGAGCCATGCGCTCGGCTACGTGACCAAGCTCGCGCCGACGCTGCCGCGCGACAACCTGCTGGTCATGAACATGTGCGGCCGTGGCGACAAAGACGTCTTCGCCGTCGCCGGCTATCTCGGCATGACGATCTGAGTTCGACAATGACAAAAGAAACACGCATCGATCGCCGGTTTGCGGCGTTGAAGACAGAAGGGCGTAAGGCGCTCGTATGCTTTGTGACGGCGGGGGATCCTGACGCTGACACGTTCGCGAAGCTCCTGGCGGAGTTGCCGAAGGCAGGCGCGGACATCATCGAAGTGGGCATGCCTTTCTCCGATCCGATGGCCGATGGGCCGGCGATCCAGGCGGCATCGTTGCGCGCGTTGAAGTCCGGCCAGACGATGGTCAAGACGCTCGCGATGGTCGCGAACTTCCGCAAGACGGACCCGGATACGCCGATCGTGCTGATGGGCTACTACAATCCGGTCTACGTCTATCCGGTAGACAAATTTCTGGATGAGGCCGCGGCGGCGGGCGTGGATGGATTGATCATCGTCGACGTGCCGCCCGAGGCCGACGAGGAGCTGTGCCTGCCGGCCATGGAGCGCGGGCTCAACTTCATCCGCCTGACGACGCCGACGACGGACGCCAAGCGGTTACCCACGGTTTTGACCAACACGTCCGGGTTCGTTTACTACGTCTCGATCACGGGCATTACCGGAGCCGCGGCGCCTGTAGTAAACGATGTTCATTCACAGGTCGCGCGCATCAAGGGCGCGACCGAACTCCCCGTCGTGGTTGGGTTTGGCGTGCGCACTGGTGAGCAGGCGGCCGCTTTGGCCAAGGGCGCCGACGGTGTCGTGGTCGGCTCGGCCCTGGTGAGCGCGATCAAGGACAGTCTTGGTCCCAACGGGGATGCGACAGCCAAGACAGTGCCGGCGGTCGTCGACCTGGTTAAAAGTCTATCGCAAGCGCTGAAACCGGTCTGATTCATTGCTTTTGCGACATCAGGGTAAGAGGCTGCTTGCCAAAGTCTAACTTGGGGCCAATTTGACCCCAATGTACTATGATTATTGTGGAGCTTGTTTCATCGACGACTGCGCGAATGGCCAGAACGCGATAGAGACGAGTTTCGCCGTAGGAGCTTCACAGCGTGAACTGGATTAACAACGTCGTCCGGCCGAAGATCCGCAGCTTCCTGGCGACGAAGCGCGAGGTGCCGGACAATCTTTGGGTCAAATGCCCGGAGACGGGCCAGATGGTCTTTTACAAAGACCTCGAGGCCAATCAGTTCGTCATTCCCGGCTCGAACTATCACATGCGCATGGGCGCGCAGCAGCGGCTCGCCACGATTTTCGACGATGGCGCCTACGATCGTGTGCCCGTGGCCGCGGTGGCGCAGGATCCGCTGAAGTTCCGCGACGGCCGCCGCTACACCGATCGCCTGAAGGACGCGAAGGCCGCAACCGAGATGGAGGACGCCGTCCTAGTCGCGGAAGGCAAGCTCGACGGTCTCGAGATCGTTGCCGCGGCACAGGACTTCCGCTTCATGGCGGGCTCGCTCGGCATGGCGGCGGGCGAGGCGATCATCGTTGGCATGCTGCGCGCGGTCGAGCGCAAGGCGCCGTTCATACTGTTTGCCGCATCAGGCGGCGCGCGCATGCAGGAGGGCATCATGTCCCTGATGCAGATGCCGCGCACGACGATTGCCGTGCAGAAGCTGCGCGATGCGAAGCTGCCCTACATCGTCGTGCTGACCGATCCGACGACCGGCGGCGTCACGGCCTCCTACGCAATGCTGGGCGACGTGCATATCGCGGAGCCTGGCGCTCTGATCTGTTTCGCCGGCCCCCGCGTGATCCAGCAGACGATCCGCGAACAGCTGCCGGAGGGGTTCCAGCGCTCTGAGTACCTGCTGGCGCACGGCATGATCGACATGGTCGTACATCGCCATAAGCTGCGCGAGACGCTGTCGCGCGTGGCCTCGATGCTGATGAATGGCGAGAGCGTGCCGAAGGGCGATCTGCTGCGGCCGGCCAAGCGCGTCAATGGCGGCGCGAAGTCGTTCGCCAACGGCCGGGCTGTCGACGGCGAACTGATCGAGTCCGCGGCGCGTAGCGCAGAAGAAGGCGTTCTCGACGCCGAGCCTGTCTCCGACAGCGAGCGTTTCGAGCCGGCGCGGCTGGAGCGGGACAAGACGATCCGCGACATCGAGCCGGTCACCGTCAAATCGCCCGGCAAAGACGGGTCGCGCGCTTAAGCATCTCGACCGCTACCGTGCGTTTCGCATTGACTGGGCCGCTGGAAAGGGCTCTGTCGGATCAGCGCCCCGCCGACGGGCAGGGTTCACCACAGTCACTCGAAGATGCCCACCAGCGATCAGCTTTTGACCGAAATGAAAGAGCTTCACCCGAAGCTCATAGATCTGTCGCTCGGGCGCGTTGAACGCTTGCTGAAAAAGCTGGGCGATCCGCATCACAAGCTTCCGCCTGTCATTCATGTCGCCGGCACCAACGGCAAAGGGTCCGTGACGGCATACCTCAAGGCGATCCTGGAAGCCGCGGGGCAACGGGTGCACGTCTATACCTCTCCGCACCTGGTGCGCTTTCACGAGCGGATCGAACTCGCCGGTCCGGATGGCAAGGCGCGGCCCATCGACGAGACGGATCTGGTCGACGTGCTGTCGCGCTCGCAGGCCGTCAACGACGGCGACGACATCACGCAATTCGAGATCACGACCGCGGCGGCGTTTCTAGCGTTCAGCGAGCATCCCGCGGACGTGCTGCTGCTGGAAGTGGGACTGGGCGGTCGTCTCGATGCGACGAACGTGATCCCCAAGCCGGCGCTGACCGTCATCACGTCGATCTCGCTGGATCATGCCGACAAGCTTGGCGACACCCTGGAGAAGATCGCCGGCGAAAAGGCGGGCATTCTGAAGCGCGGCGTGCGCTGCGTCGTGGCGCAGCAGGATGACGAGGTGCTCGATGTGATCCGGCGCGAAGCCGGTCGCGTGCATGCTGACCTGATCGCATGGGGAGAGCGCTTCGACGCCTACGAGCAGCGCGGCCGCCTGATCGTGCAGCGCGAGGACGAACTGCTGGATCTGCCGATGCCCGCGCTCATCGGGCGGCACCAGGTGATTAATGCTGCGACGGCTGTCGTCGCGGCGATGGAGTTCGCGGGATCGTTACTCGATACGGATGCAATCGAAGCAGGGCTTGCGGCGGTGCGCTGGCCGGCCAGGATGCAGCGTCTCACGAGTGGCGTGCTGCCCGACCTGTTGAAGCCAGGCTGCGAGTTATGGCTCGACGGCGGGCACAATCCTGCGGCGGGAGCCGTCATTGCGCAGACGCTCGCTGATCTTGAGGAGCGCTCGCCTAAGCCGCTGTACCTCATCGTGGGCATGATGGCGTTGAAGGATGCGGGCGGTTTCCTGTCGCCGTTCAACGGGCTTGCGCGCCATGTCGTGAGCGTGCCCATCCCGGGTGCGCACGAGGCCACGCACGCGCCTGAGGTGCTCGTCGACGCGGCCCGCGACGTGGGGCTGACGGCGGAAAGCGCGCCCTCGGTCGAACAGGCCCTGCTGCGGCTCGAAAAGGGCTATCCGGGGCCCAAGCGCATCCTGATCTGCGGATCGCTCTATTTGGCCGGGCATGTGCTTGGGCTGCAGGACGGCGTTACCACGCAGCCGAACTAATCTCGCCATCTTGATCGACAGAATGGGAACTGGTGCCCTGCGTCTTGGCCATCGGTCGGATTGTTATTGAACGGTCGCCCAACTAAGGTGTGCAGACGCAGCAATGCGTACCTCGAAGCCGGACCAAGCCAAAATCAGCGGCCGGCGGCTACCTGGTCAAGACGTGGAGAGTGGGCATGGATGACGCCGATCTGTTCGAGCCGGACACCCATACGTTTACGGGGATCGTAAAGGAGTGGGGGCCGTTTTGGGGAGAACTCGTGACGGACAGCGGCCTCTCCATCGTGTTCGTGACCCGCGATCAGCCCGTGGTGGCCAATGGGACGCGCATTACCGTCAACGCGAAGAAGTTCCGGCCGCGCTAGCTGCCGACGCGCATTGCG
>JAKAXS010000215.1 GCA_021816505.1 Pseudomonadota bacterium | reverse complement strand
AATGCGCTTTTTGAATCAATTGGGGCCCCATCGCACGATGACGCCCCAGAACGCTTCGTCTGCTTCCGAAACTGATAACTGAATTGCGCTCTATTCGTTCCGGCGCTGCGACGCTTTACGCGCAGCCTGCTTTTCCGCGGCCCGCTCAGGAAAGCGTGCGGCTTCGATCATTCCATTCAACTGACGTAGAAGAAGGGGGCCGGTGACCTGGTCGGGATCGAAGCCTTCAGATCGCAAGGTCAAGCGAAGCTCGGTAACCGTCCGGCATCCACCCGCGCTGGCCAATTCGAAGGCGCGCTCCAGCGTACTTTGCGTTTGCTGCGACATTACAATCTCTGTTGCGACGGCGATGTGCCGCCCGACCCAAGCGAAATGGACCTGACAAGCAGGCATCAGGTAAATTCGCAAGAGCCGCAATCGTTCCCGATAGCGCGCAGAATGCTTAACCGCTCAGCAGGAGCCGACGACTTGCCAGCCGCGACGGTCGGCCGACCATTCCCATCGCTCATTCTTCACAAGGCACATCTGCAAACGCGAGATCGTCTGTTCCGTCTGAGCTTTCGCCAACGCGTACAGATTGTTTTCGCTCCGGGCCTCCAGAAAATCCGAGTGCGAGATGGCCTTCGACAATCGCCGCACGAACGCTTCCCGCCAATAGATCGCTTCCTCCAGCGTGGGCGCGTCGTAGATCTTGTCGATGATCTCGTTCGTCGTGAGCGGATCTGATACGGCGCGCATCGTGCCCTCGCATGTCAGGTTTCCCGATCAACCGCGAGAGCCGTGGGCGGTTCCGAAAATCAGATCACGATGTTGCGGCATTCAACGATGCGCACTGCGCGTGGCGGGACGAGGCCCTCTCCCGGCGAGATGCGGGGAGAGGGCTGCGCGTCAGAACTCCTTGCCGCGATTTGCGTCGATGGAGTAGCGGCCGGCGCCGTGAGCGACGAGGAACAGCATGACAGCCGCCCAGATCAGCGACTTCTCCGCGCCGGCGAAGCCTTCGGCTTTGAAGATCCAATGAAAATAGACGGTGACGAGCAGCACGATCATCGCAGCAAACGCTGCGGGGCGCGTGAACAGGCCGATGGCGATCAGCAGACCGGCGATCGTCTCGGTGGACGCCAGAAGCGGCGCCCAAACGGTGCCGGGATAGAAGCCGAGGCTCTCCACCATGCCCTGAACGCCTTCCAGGTTTGAAAACTTCGGGATGCCGTGGATCATCAGGAAGCCGCCGGCGACGAGGCGCAGCAGCAGCTCGCTGAGCGGGGCGAGGGAGGTGTAAAGCGAGCCCAGTGGCGGAATGATCAGTGAACGTTCAGGGGGTAGCGACACGAGGCATCTCCTTCAATTGATCAGGCTTGCTGCGGTTAACTTAACGACCTGCCCGCCTTTGGCTAGGCGCGTTGCCGTTTTCGACAGTGTCTGGGGTACGGCCGGCTTCATATTATTCTCGGTATGCAACAGGAAAACACACATACCGCGAACGATCAGGCGCCGGATTTGGATCCGGCGCTGCGCGACTTGCGCGACCTCGTGGCGTGGCAAAAGCAGTTGCGCGAGATGCGGGCCATCGCAACGTGGATTGCACAGCCCGATTTTCGGCGCCGCCGCTAACGGCTCCATCTCTGCGAAAACGGACGAAACGCGCGGATTCAGTCTCGGCCTTTCCGATTTCGGGCCAAGCCGTTCAATTGCATGTTGAAATCTAGGTATGTGAGGCAGTCTTACTGTTGGCTGTGCACGGCGACTCGGAAAAGCTCGTGGAAAGCGCTGGAGCGCAATCCACGGAGATCCCATGAGCCTGCTGTTTCGCATCGTCTATGCCGCGCACGCCAACGGCACGCACCACAAACTCGCCCTGGACGCGCTGACGCGCCTGCGCCACCCGCAGGCCGACGCGTGGCGGCGCGTGTTCCTGAAGCACGCCGCTCTCTACATGGAGGGCTCCAAGGACCCGGACAACAAGTTCAAGGATTTCAAGAACCACGTTCTGCATGTGCGCGACGACTACTGGGGTGGCGCGCCGGAGAAGGTGCAGAACTGGTATCAACACATGATGGCGGCCCTGCAGGCGCAGAACTGGAGCGAAGCCGTTTATGCGGCAGGCGTGCTGTCGCACTACTACACCGATCCGATCCATCCCTTCCACACGGGGCAAACGGAAGCGGAAAACAACATCCACCGCGCCGTGGAGTGGAGCATCAATCGCTCGTACGACGCGCTGAAGCAGCAGGGCGAGGCGACGTTCTCGAAGCTCTCCGTCGACGTGCCTGAAGGCGACGCATGGCTGCGGGAGATGACGCTGAACGGCGCGGAGATGTCCAACCGCTCATACGAGCGGCTGATCGCGCATTACGACATTTCGCGCGGCGTCGTCGATCCGCCCTCGGGCCTCGATCCGATCGGACGGACGATCATCGCCGAATTGCTGATTTATGCGGCCGCCGGATTTGCGCGCATCCTCGACCGGGCGCTTGCAGACTGCGGGCAGACGCCCCCTGAGGTGAGCCTGACGGCGGACACGATATTGGCGGGGCTGCAGATCCCGATGAAGGCGCTGCAGAAGCGGCTCGCCAATGCGGCCGACCGCGCGTTGGTGCAGCAGATGTACGATGAATTGAAGGCCACGGGGCGCGTGGACAAGACGCTTCCGGAAGACGATCGCATGGTGCGCGATCTGCATGCCGCCGAGGTGCTGGCGCCGAAAGCACCGGATACGGCGAAAGCGCGGAAAGTTCGGCTGGCGCGTCTGGCGGCGAAGCCCGAGAGGGCACGTCCGGTTTCCGCTGGCCAGTTGGCGAAACCGCCGGCCCCCGCACACGGACATGCGGCCGCGCCCGTGGCGGCCGTTCTGTCCACTCAGGTCGCGTCAGAGCAAATCCCCACTGACGTTGAGGACGAGATCGTCATTTCGGACGCCGTTGCCATCGAGGCGCTGGAAAATGCGGTGCTCAACGCCGCCAACGATCGTGCCGAGCTGGTGGGAGACGAGGTCGCTGCGGCCGAAGATGTGACGGCGACGCCGAAACCCGACAAGGTCGCGGCTATCGAGCCGATCGAGCGTGCGTCTCGCGACGCCGAGCGCACGCCGAAGACCTACCTGGCGCTGGATGACGACGTGGAGAAAGCTCCGTCGATCGGCGCCAAGACAGCTCGGCGGCTTGCCGACGTCGGCGTTTCGACCGTGGCGGATTTCCTGGAGGAAGATGCTGACCAACTGGCGACGATGCTGGGACATCGCTCGCTGACGGGTCGCGTGTTGCGCGAGTGGCAGGATCAAGCCCGGTTGGTGCTGGAGGTGCCGGGTCTGCGCGGAACCCACGCACAGTTGCTGGTGGGGGCAGGCTATCGCCAGGCGCAGGCCATTGCGCAGGCCGACGCCGAGGACCTTTGCGCGGCGATCACCAAGTTCGCCACCACCCGGGATGGGCAAAGCATTCTGCGCGACGGTGATCCGCCGGACATCGCCAAGATCAAGGGTTGGATGGACTATGCCGCGCAAGCCGTAGCGGCCTGAAAAAGGAGATGCCCGGGACACGCCCGGGCATCCATATCGTCAGCAGCCGTGGCGCCAGAGGCAGCGGCGGAAGCGCGGGCCGCCCCAGCCCCACCGATCGGCACATTCATGGCGCCAGGCGCGGCAGCGTCCGCCACCCCAGCCGCGACGCTCGCGCCAACCGCGGCGCCATTGCACCTGCTCGGTTAGTGATGACCTTTCCCCCAGGTTCGCCGTGGACTGCGACGCCCCGGGCAGGGCTGCGGCAGACGACATGCTGGGGGCTGCAAGCGTTGCAACGGTGAGGGCGATCGCCGCCAGGGGGATTTTAAATCTCATGGCATCTCCTATCTGATCTGAGCGAGCGGGAGCCAAGGCGACTTGAGCTGTCCCGCAAGGAACAGCCAAAAGCTAGCCAGTTAAACATAATCGGCAAGTGAACGGGTCGTTCATAAGGCATTCAGCTATATTGAACTTATTGGGTCTGCTGGCGTTATGCGCGGGCCTTGGAGTGTGACATGCGTGTACTGATCGGTTTCGTTTTGTTGTTTGCCGGCGTTGGCGCGCTGGCGGCGACGATTGCCGAGCCAAACCGCTATCGGACCGATATGATTTCGCTCAATGCGGAGGGCGATCGGCTGGCGGGATTCACCGCGGCGGGGCAACCGGCCGGGACCGTGTCACTTCCAACGCCGGACGTTGCTGAGGCCCGAGTTGCTGAGGCTTCTCCGGTATCCGCTCAATCCGACGAATGGGCTGCTCGCACGTCTGCTGCTTCTGCGTCAGATGCGCTAGCGACCGCGGACAACTCCAGCGCGTTGGATTCCGCCACGCGCGAGGCCTTGGCGCGTGACATTCAAGGCGAGTTGGCGCGCCTGGGCTGCTACGCGGGCCCGTTGGATGGCGTTTGGTCGGCGGAGACGCAGCGCGCCGCAGGTCTGTTCGCCACGGAAGCCAATGCACGCATTCCGGTTTCCGAACCGGACTTCGCGCTTTTCAGCCTGGCGAAAACGGCGACCGACAACCAGGCTTGCGGTCCGGCGATCGTTGCCGTGCAGAAGCCTATCGAAATCGCTCCCGCGATGGGTCTTGGCGGACCTGCAGCGGGCGAACCGACGAAGCCGGCCAAGTCAGCCGGCTACCGCAGAGATCGCGACGTCGAGGCGCTGTTTACGAACCCGCTCGGCCGCTAGTCCTTCGCAGTGTTCGCAGACGACGACCGGGTCAGCATCCAGCAGAGCGTTGCCCACAAGGCGCCCAACGACCAGCCTGCCAGGACATCCGTCGGCCAGTGCACGCCGAGGTACACGCGGCTGACGCCCACCAGCAGCGTAATGAAGACGGCGAACCCCATGATAAAGGCGCGGACGCGGAACTCGGGCTGCGTGCGCGCGATCAAGATTCCGAGCGTCAGATAGACGACGGCTGACATCAGCGCGTGCCCGGACGGAAAGCTCGCGGTGTAGACCTCGACCTGGTGCGGCACGAGGCTGGGGCGCGGCCGGTCGAACACGAATTTCGAGAAGTTGCTCAGCAGCGTGCCGGTGATCGTGCAGATCAACACGGTCGACGCGAGCCGGCGGCAGTGCGTCAACGCCAGGAAGATCGAGACGCTGGCGACGATGAGCGTCAGTACGGCCGTGCTGCCCAGCGCCGTGAAGTCGCGCACCGCCTCTTCGAGCCATTTCGGCCCGATGGGATCGGAAATGTCGGCGGCCGTGCGCATCGACAGCATGATGCGCTCGTCGATCGGCGTGGGGGAACCGTCCTCGATCCAGCCGGCGATCAGAACGAACGCCAGTACCAGCCCTGCCGACAAGGCCAGGCCGATCGCGATCTCGGCTTCCAGCCATGTTCTCAATCGACCGACAATGGAGATATCGCGCGGGGTGGAAGAGTGATCGTCGGACGTCATGCGACAGGGTCCTGTTGCGGTTGCGGAGCGAGCACTTTTAGCACTTTGGGAAGCGTGCGATAGCGCAACGGCGTCTCTATGATTTCGACCTCGCCGTCGCTGGAGACGCGGAGGGCCTTCTTGC
>JAKAXS010000214.1 GCA_021816505.1 Pseudomonadota bacterium | reverse complement strand
CAACCTCTTTAGACCAATTTACACCAAAGTAATCTCGCGATGCAGCATTCTTTCTAACGTGTCGGAATGTCGAATATAAAGCGTTTTCGCTCTATTTCTCTGCCCAAGAATGTTTCCTAATGCTCAAAAATTTGTCTTGAAAGATCCCCCATCAGATCTACCATCACACATCCTGGTTGGAAAGGTTATAAGTGGTTTAAATCGGTTTAAAAAATCGCTGATCAGGCATCCGGCCGTAAGAGCCGGAAACACGAACGAGGTATGGGAAAACGACGGGAGAGCCTGCAATGACAGTACCAGGGACATTCACCGCGGAAAACGTGACACACGACTCTGAAAGTCAACTTATCCGGGCAATCGACTGGCGAGGCGCCTTCTGGGTCGCAAGCGGCGTTCCCGCTCTCGTTCTTTTCTCCATTGGCGGCATTGCCGGCGTAGCGGGCAAGGTCGCCTTTTTAGTTTGGATCGTCTCCATGATCATGGGGCTGATCCAATCATTCACGTACGCAGAGATCGCGGGTCTCTTTCCCAACAAATCGGGCGGCGCCTCGGTCTATGGCGCGGCGGCCTGGGTTCGATACTCGAAAATCATCGCCCCGTTGTCGGTCTGGTGTAACTGGTTTGCATGGACGCCCGTGCTGTCTTTGGGCTGTTCGATCGCCGCTGCGTACATCCTGAACGCTCTCGCCCCCGTTCCTCCGGCTGACGCTGCCCAGGTGACTGCCTGGATCAGCCAGCACGCGTCTTCGATAACTGCCGACAGTCCGCGCGTTGTGGAATGGCTCGCAGCCAACCAGGGCAAGTCGGCGGCTGATGCCGTCGCCGCGCTGCTGTCGACGGACGCCATCGCGGCCCTCACGCCGGCTATCCGCGGGTGGACGCTGTTCCAAGGCACGCTCGGTCCCGTATCATTCTCGTTCAACGCCGCGTTCTTTATCGGCGCACTGCTTATGCTTGCCACCTTCGCGATCCAGCACCGCGGCATCCTCGGCACGGCGAACGTTCAGAAATACATTGGTCTCGCCGTGATCATTCCGATGTTCATCGTGGGCATCGTGCCGATCATTACCGGTCAGATCGAATGGTCGAACTTTACCCCGCTGCAACCGTTGAAGGCCGCGTACGCGCCTGAGATGGGAGAGTGGGACATTCCTGGCTGGACGTTGATCCTAGGCGCCATGTTCATCGCCGCCTGGTCGACCTACGGGTTCGAAACAGCGATCTGCTACACGCGCGAGTTCCGCAATCCGAAGACCGACACCTTCAAGGCTATCTTCTACTCCGGCCTGCTTTGCCTCGCACTGTTCACTCTCGTTCCGTTCACCTTCCAAGGCGTCCTCGGTCTCGAGGGCATGCTCGCACCGTCCATCGTCGATGGCTCGGGCGTTGCGGAGGCGATGGGCCAGATGGTGGGTCACGGTGGCTGGATGACGAGCCTGCTCGTCATGATGATGATCCTTGCCTTGATGCTGTGCCTCATGACCGCGATGGCCGGCACATCTCGGACGCTCTATCAAGGTGCTGTCGATGGATGGCTCCCGCGGTACCTCAGCCGCGTCAACCACAACGGCGCTCCCACCGCGGCGATGTGGACCGATCTCGTCGTCAACCTCGCGATCCTCGCGATCGCCTGCGCCGATGCGACGAGCTTCTTCTTCATCCTTGCTGTGTCGAACTGCGGTTACATCATCTTCAACTTCCTGAATCTCAACTCGGGTTGGATTCACCGCATCGACAACGCGCATGTCGAACGTCCTTGGCGCGCACCGACCTGGGTGATCGTCGCGGGCACCATCCTCGCATTCGTCAACGTCGTCTTCATGGGCGCCGGCGCGAAAGTGTGGAACCCGATAGCGCTGTGGGCAGGGCTATTCACGGCCGCCCTCATCATCCCGGTCTTCATGTTCCGCCACTACGTGCAGGATAAGGGCGTCTTCCCGGCACACATGCTGGCTGACCTCGGTCTGTCGCAGGCTGATCTCAACACGCGAAAGGCAGGCGTATTGCCCTACCTGACGCTGATCGCGGGCGTCATCGTGATGCTTGCGGCGCACTTTATTTTCCAGCTCCCCTCCTAGGAGCAACCTTGCGGACCGGGGCAAACTTCTCCGCTTCGGTCCGCACTTTCGCGTTCTGCAATGCCAAGGCCATCTCGGAGAAGATGCCTGGTTCCGACCAAGCTGAAAGGGAGACTAGAAATGACCAAGCGAATTGCAATCATCGGTGCCGGCCCCAGTGGCCTCGCAGTTCTTCGCGCTTTCGAGAGCGCGCGGCGCAAAGGGGCGGAAATCCCCGAGATCGTCTGCTACGAGCGGCAAAGCGACTACGGTGGACTTTGGAATTACACGTGGCGTACAGGTCTCGATCAGTACGGCGAGCCCGTCCACGGCAGCATGTACCGTTACTTGTGGTCGAACGGCCCGAAGGAATGCCTGGAGTTTTCTGACTATTCCTTCGAGGAGCACTTCGGTCGCCCCATCCCCTCGTATCCGCCAAGAGCGGTCTTGCACGACTACATCAAGGGCCGGATCGATAAGAGCGGAATCGCGCATTACATCCGCCTGAACCACGCGGTGAAGTGGCTGACCTACAGCCACCACTCGAAGAAGTTCACGCTGCGCGTCAATGACCTCACCACGAACGAAACGTCAGAATCCGAGTTCGACCAGGTTTTCGTGGCCTGCGGTCACTTCTCGACGCCGCAAGTTCCGGAATTCCCGGGGCTGCGCCAGTTCCTCGGCCGCGTCCTGCACGCGCACGACTTCCGCGCCGCAGACGAATTCGCCGGGAAGGACGTTCTCTGCGTCGGGTCTAG
Source organism: Pseudomonadota bacterium (assembly GCA_021816505.1). Taxonomy (GTDB): domain Bacteria; phylum Pseudomonadota; class Alphaproteobacteria; order Rhizobiales; family Hyphomicrobiaceae; genus JAKAXS01. Next base: position 2,724 of record JAKAXS010000214.1, on the reverse strand, counting down.
CTACTCGGCCGAAGACATCGGCATTCAGTGCCACAAGTACGGCGCCAAGTCGGTGACCTTCTCGTGGCGGACGCGGCCGATGGGATTCAAGTGGCCCGACAGCCTCAGCGAAGTGCCGCTATTGGAACGGGTCGAAGGAAAGACGGCGTACTTCAAGGACGGCACCAAGAAGGACGTCGACGCGATCATCCTTTGCACGGGGTATCTCAATCACTTCCCGTTCATCGAGGATTCGATGCGCCTCAACTCGCGCAACCGCCTCTATCCGCCGAACATGTACAAGGGCATCTTCTGGCACACGAATCCCAACCTGATGTACATCGGCATGCAGGATCAGTACTACACCTTCAACATGTTCGATGCGCAGGCATGGTACGCGCGCGACGTCGTCCTCGGCCGCATCGCCTTGCCGAACTATGGCGTGATGGTCGACGACATCGCGAAATGGACCGTCGCCGAAGAAGCGATCCAGGACGCCTTCGAGGCCATCGATTTCCAGACCGAGTACGTCCGCGACCTCATCACGCCGACGGACTACCCGCGTCTCGACGTCGACGGCGTGGCTGCGACGTTCAAGGAGTGGGAGCATCACAAGATGGATAACATCCTCACGTACCGTGACCGCTCCTACAAGTCGCTGCTCACCGGAACCCAGGCGCCCATCCACCACACGCCGTGGATGAAGGCACTCGATGACTCGCTGGAAACGTTCCTCAATCAGCCGAGCAGTCAGGCTGCCGAGTAAGGCTCGACCCAGTCAAAGTGCAAACTTGGGCGCTGGCCACGCAAACGTGGCCGGCGTCCAACGAGCGGTATTCAGGTGGAACAATGACTCCAAGCGTTCTCACATCGGCCGTACGACCGAAGATCTTCGTGCCGGGCAGCCCCTCGCTCGACCCGAGCGTCGAGCGATACGTTCTCAAGGGCGGAGGCACAGCGGCCTTCGAACTCGACGCCGGTGACGTGTTGGAACTCAGCCCGCTCGAAGGCGGGCAGAAAGTCGAGCTTGCTGCATTCGGAGCGGGCGGAAAAGACGATCTCGCCGCACTCGGCTTGAAGGGCAGGGCCAAGCCGATCGGCATTCAACGGACCTTGGAACAGGATTCCGAGGATGCCACGCGCGTACGCTTCGGTCTCTTCCGGCGCGGCCTGGATCTCGGCCGGGTCACGGCCACGACTGTGCTGGATGAAGACAGCGGAACCGGTGATGTCGTTTTGTTGAAGGCGGAGCGATCCGTGATGGCGGTGCTCGGCGCACCGGCCGAACCTATGATCGTCTGGGATCAATCACCCGCGACGGACGTATTGGTCTTCATCAAGCGCGCGCGCCCGCGGCTTGCCAACACGGCAACGCTTCCGGAGCCGCTTGCCGAACCGCGTCTCGACATTCGTGTCAATGTCGCGAGCGCCGAAGGCTTCGAAGTACGTGAAGGCGAATACATCCAGATCATCGACGTCCAGGGGCGGCAGTGTTCCGACTTCCTGGCTTTCAATCGAAAGGCGTTGGATCAAGGCAAGACGCAAGGCCTCGACGCCGTCACCACCCGGACGCTCAACGGCATGGCCTATCCCAAGCCGGGATTGCACGCGAAGTTCTACGACAAGGACCGCAATCCCCTCGTCGAGATCATTCAAGATACCGTCGGGCGCCACGACACGTTCAATCTCGCGTGCACGTCGCGCTACTATGAGGACATGGGTTACTTCGGGCATCCCAACTGCACTGAAAACTTCAACACGCAGTTGCGCGACTATCCGATCGGCGATCACGCCGGATGGCCCGCGATAAACTTTTTCTACAACACCAATGTCGACACCCATAACAACATCTGGTCGGACGAGCCATGGTCCCGCGCCGGCGACTACGTCGTCATGCGGGCGCTGACCGATCTCGTCTGCGCCGCTTCGTCCTGCCCCTCCGACATTGATCCTTCCAACGGTTGGCGCCTCACCGAGATTCAGGTGCGCGTCTACCCGAAGGACACGTCGTTCAAACGCTCGATCGGATATAGAATGTCACCAGACGCCCCCATCCAGCTCTCGCGCGAATCCGGGTTTCACCCGCGCACATCCGCCCTGACGCGGAACTTCGGTGATTATCGCGGCTTCTGGGTGCCACACTGCTACGCGAATGCCGGTGCGATCGAGGAATACTGGGCCTGCCGCGAGCGCGTCGTGGTGATGGACCTGTCGCCACTGCGGAAGATGGAGGTGCTGGGCCCCGACGCCGAACAGTTCCTGCAAGGCATCGTCACCCGCGATGTCCGCAAGCTGTCCGTCGGGCAGATCTTCTACACGCCGATGTGCTACGAGCACGGCGGCATGGTCGACGACGGCACCCTGTTCCGCCTCGGCGACAACAATTTCCGCTGGGTCGGTGGTGACGACAGCAGTCTCCTGTGGCTCAAGGAGCAAGCGGAGAAGGCCCAGCTCGACGTCAATCTGAAAACAGCGACGTCGGAAATTCACAACGTGGCGGTGCAAGGCCCGCGCGCCCGCGACGTTCTGATGAAGTTCATCGAAACGCCGGCCGGCCGGCCCAGCCTCCAGGAACTCGGCCTCTTCCGGTTCACCATCGGCCGCATCGGAGGCGTGGCCGGCGTTCCTGTGCTCGTCTCGCGCACGGGCTACAACGGCGACCTGCAACATGCGGCATTATGCCACCCCAACGGTGCACGTAAGGGCTTGGAGGCGATCATGGACGCGGGCCCCGCGCTGGCCATC
>JAKAXS010000213.1 GCA_021816505.1 Pseudomonadota bacterium | reverse complement strand
AGCGAAGAGAACGCTTCCCTGCTGAACTTCGCGATGTCTGCCTATGACGTCGATTTGTCCAAGACATCCAAAGCCGAACTTGTCAAAGTGCTGACAAGCAACCTCGCCGATCCCACCAGTGTCGCAAACAAGCTGGGTGGCAACTACCTGGAATTCGCCCGGGCGTTCAACTTCGGAACCGCAGGGGTGGTCCCTCCGGGGGAGTTCGCGCAATCAACAGCGCAGTTGACGCAGACAGTCGGCTTCTATCTCGCCAAGAACAATGTCGCTTCTCTCGCTGAATTTGCCGGCGCTACGGCAACGTTCAAATCCCGGATCAATTCGCTGCAGTCTCGCGCCGACATGAACCGAAGTAAGGCGGTCGACGAATTCCTTAAGGACGCGGATCTGTTCAACTACGCTCTGATCGCGCATGGCCTCGATCCGAAAAAGGAATCGAAGGCGTCGATACGCGCCGCCCTCACCGCTGACGCCTCCAAGGCTTTCACTTTCCTCGACCAACTTGGCAACGGAAAGTATCGCAGCCTTGCCGCATCATTGAACTTCGATCCGGATGGCTCGATCGGCACGCCAAGACAGGCGCAGTCGAACAGCGATGCGCTGCGTCTCTCGCAGAAATACACCGCGTCTTATCCCGCCGACAAACGTCCAGACTACGCAAAAGATCGTCCGACGGACCAAGAGAACCTGATCAAGGCGGAATCGGACTACTACGCGTCTGCCCTCGCTACAATCGACAACGTGGACCAGCTCGTCGCCGACAAGCGCGCTACCACTTACATCCTGAAGGCATTCGGCTTCGAGGCGAACGCGATCGGCGCCAGGGACCTGAAAAAGATCCTGACCAGCAATCTCGCGGACAACAAGAGCTTCGCCAACACGGCCAAGGACCTGCGCTATCGCGAGATGGCGGCAATGTTCAATTTCGACGCCAAAGGCGACACCAAGCGCGTTCCAGAAGAAGCGGTGCAGTCGTCTGGCGGCATCTATCAGACCTACGCCAACTATCTGCAGCAGACGCTTGAACTGCAGGAAGGCGAGTCGAACAATGGCGTCCGTCTGGCCCTGTACTTTGCACGCAAGGCGCCCACCATCACCTCCGCCTACGCGATACTTGGCGACAAGGCGCTCTTCGAAGTCGTCCGCACGGCTCTCGGCATACCGCTCGCCGCCGTGCGCGCTGACATCGACGTGCTCGCCCGCACGATCGACAAGAAGTTGAAAGTCGCCGATCTCAAGGATCCCAAGAAACTTGAGAACTTCATAAAGCGCTTCACCGCGAATTATGACATCGAGAACGGCGGCGGCGGAGCAGCTCCGACCAGTGCCGCGATGACGGTTCTGACCGGTGGCGCCGACCAAGGCTTCTCGCAGGACATGCTGAGCGGCCTGCAAAGGATCCGAATCCGGCAATTCTAGCCTTGGAATAAATCATCTGCGTTCAAATGCCTTGTCGCTACTGGGTATGCTTCCTAACTAGGGCATGCGGCTCAAGTTAGAGAGGAAGACCCATGTTCGACGCCAGATCCCTGTTGGAGCAGATCGTCAACGGTGCCAACCGCGGAGCGGCACCCGCTCAAGGCGGCGGCAGCGGAGGCTTTGGTGACATCCTCGGCCAGCTTGCCCGCAATCTTGGTGGGCCGCGCGATGGCGCAGCTCCCGGGGCATCCGCTGGTCAGGCGGGTGGCAATGCTCTCGAAGACATGCTGCGCAACCTTGGCGCCGGCCAGAACCGCAACGTGGCGCCTGGCGCCGCAGAACCGGCCGGCGGCGGAGGACTGAGCGACATCCTCGGCAAGCTGCAACAGAGCCTTGGCGGCCAGGGCGGCCAAGGCGGCACGGGTGGCGGCGGCATCGCCGACATTCTCGGGCAGATTCTCAGCCAGGCGACGCAGGGCGTGCAGGAAGGCGCGGGCCGCGTCAGCGATGCGACCGGCGCACGCGACGCGTTTAGTCGCAGCACCGGGCAAACGCCGGAAGACCTCGTAGCGAAGATCAAGGACCTGATCGCCAACAATCAACTCGCAGCCGGTGCCGGCGCGGGCGCGCTCGGCGGACTTGTCCTGGGCACGCAGAGTGGCCGCGGCCTCGCGATGAGCGCGGCAAAGATCGGCGCGCTCGCGTTGATCGGCGGGCTCGCCTACAAGGCCTATCAGAACTATCAGTCGGGCCGCCCGCTCATCACGGGTGCGCATCCTGCCGAGGTCGCGCCGTCCGGAACAGGCTTCGAGCCTCAGGCGCTGACCAACCAAAGCGCCACCTTCTATATCCGCGCCATGATCGCCGCGGCGAATGCCGACGGCCGTATCGACGACGGTGAAAAGCAGCGCATCTTCGGTGCTCTGAAGCAGGGCGGTATCGAAGCGGAGGCCGAAGCCTTCCTTCAGCATGAACTCGGCATGCCGGCAACCATCGACGAGTTGGCGGCTGAAATCCGGTCACCGGAAGAAGCAGCACAGGTCTATACGGCCGCGCGCATCGCCATCGAGCCCGACACCAACAGCGAGAACGCATTTCTCGCAGCCCTCGCCAACAAGCTGGGCATCAACCGCGAATTGGCGGCATTCATCGACAATGAGGCCCGCACCACGTCGGCCTGACGCAGAGCTACGATAAGCAAAAAGGGCGGAACGCAACGGTTCCGCCCTTTCGCATTTCAGAACGTTGAGTGAGTTCAGTTCGTCTTCGGCTCGCCGGTGTCGGCGCCGCCGTCCTTGAAGAAGACGTCGACGCGCATGCCGGTCAGAAGCGGCGGGTTTCCGTCGAGGCTCACCAGAACCTCCAAAACTTCGACGTCATTGGGACGACGCGGCCCGCGCGACACGATGCGCGGCGCACCCAGCGACTGCGCAATCGACGTCACCTTGCCGGCGAAATCCTTCTCGCCGTAGGCGTCCACGCGGATCACGGCGGCCTGGCCTTCCTTGATCTTCACGACGTCGCGCTCTTCGACTTCCGCGCGAACGCGCAGGCTCGACAGATCGCCGAACAGCGCCAGCGGCGCCTCGGGAGACGGCGTGGCGGTCTCGCCGACCTTCGCCCACACTGTCAGCACCGTGCCGTCGTACGGCGCGCGAATGCGCGTGCGGTCGATGGCATTCTCCAGCAGCGTGAGGTCCGACCGCGCCTGCGTCAGCGCCGATTCAAGACGCGTCGGCAACGGCATGTTCGCCAGACCGTTCACACGCGTGAGATTTGCGCGTTCCGTTTCCACTTTCTTCTGCGCGGCGGTGACGGCTTCCCGCGCCTTCGTTACCCCGTCGACCGCGTTGGCGTCGTTGCGCGCCTTGAGGGTCGCTGCATCGAGCGCCTGGCGGACATCGTACAGAGCGCGCTCTGCGGCGTCTGTCTTGTCTTCAGCGACGCGGCGTTCTTCTGCGGGGCCCTTCGCGGCCGGCTCCTCATCGCGCTCGCGAACCCGCACCTGCGCTTCGGCGCGCGCCGCTGCCAGCTTGTCAGCCAGATCCTGATCGTCCAGGCGAACCATCACATCGCCAGCCGAGACCTTGTCGTTGGTCTTCACGTTGACGGCGACGATCTCGCCACCCGTCTGCGTGGTGATGCGTACCTCGCCGTCCTTCGGCTCAACGCGACCGGTCGCGGACGCGGCCCACTGCGGACGGGCCGTGTTGACCGGGTCGGCCGCATAGGCCGGCGGCGCGTTGCCGGTCGGCGGTCCCCAGTTGAGCAGGAGGCTGATGGCAACGGCCAGCAGGCCGAACGCCGTCACGGTCGCAAACGTTGAATTCAATCGGGCCATCAAATTAGCCATGAGCTTTCCGCCTTTTCGTAAGATCCGTGACGCGTGGCGCGTCGAGGCCATCCGGCCTGCGCTCCTCGCCCACGATCAAGCCATCCTCGATACGCACCACACGGTCGGCATAGCCGAGCGTTCTGGGATCGTGCGTTACAGCAAGGACGCTGCGCTTCTGTTCCCTGGCGATACGCGCCAGGAGTTCCATGACGGCATGCCCGTTCTCGCTATCGAGAGCAGCCGTCGGCTCGTCTGCCAGCACGACCGAAGGCGAGCTGGCGATCGCGCGAGCGACAGCGACACGCTGCTGCTCACCACCCGAGAGATTGCCCGGGTAATTCTTCAAACGGTGACCGAGGCCGACCTCGTGCAGCACCTCTTCGGCGCGTTGCGAGGCGGCGTAGCCCTTCTGCCCCAGCACATCGAGCGCGATGCGCACGTTCTCCAGCGCGTTGAGCGTCGGAAAGAGGTTGTAGGACTGGAAGATGTAGCCGATGTGCGCGCGGCGAAGCGCTGCCAGGTCTTCCGCTTTCAGGCCCGTCGTACTCTGCCCTGCAACGCGGATCTCGCCGGACGTTTGCGTCAGAATACAGCCTAGGATCGACAGCAGCGTCGTCTTGCCGGAGCCGGACGGTCCCATGAGGAGCGTCAGCTCGCCCGGATTGAGCGCAAGGCTGACGCCTTTCAGCGCCATGACCTTGCCCGCGCCGCGGCCAAGTTCCTTGACGATATTGTCGGCTTCGAGCGTGGGGGTGCCCGTCATCTGTTGAATACCGTTGCTGGATCGATCTTCGTTACCTTCACGATCGCCGACACAGCGGAGATCGCGCACATGGACAGCGTCAAGGCGAACAGTGCGGCGGCGAGGCCCGGTGTCATCACCAGCGGTAGCGGCGACGAGCGGCTCATGATCAGCACGGTGAGTGCGATCATCATGCCGAGTGCGTAGCCGATCACCGCGCTCAACCCGGCCTGGGCCAGGATGACCTTGTGTATATAGCCCGAAGACGACCCGAGCGCACGCAACGTCGCAAATTCGTTAAGGTGGTCCTTCGTGCTGGAGTACAGCGTCTGCGCGACGATGACGGTTCCAACAAGAATGCCCAGCAGCGCGCCGCCAATCAGAGCGACGCCAGCGCCCGTGCGGAACAACCACTGCGTGAGGCTGCGGTCGCGGAACTCCTGCTTGGTGAGCACGTCCGCACCTTCCAGGCGCGATTTCAAGTCGGCGCGCACCGCTTCGGTGTCGGCACCCGGCTGAAGTTGCACGAGAAAGAACGTCGTCTTGTCGCCGTCGACGCCAATGAGCTGACGTGCGCGGTTCAGCGGCGTGAATGCATATGGGCTCTGCGTGAACGAGCGGATGCCGTGCGTCAGCGCCTTGACCCGCACGCGCCCCGTCGCGATCTGCGCCGTGTCACCGACACCGTTGATATCGAGCTCGCGCAGGTAGGTGTTGTCCACGGCGATGGCGTCGGGCGACTTGATGTCGGCCCACGAGCCCTGAACCATGTCCCAAGGCTGCAGGCCATCGTCCTCGGCATCGGTGCCGACGACGACAACGCGCGTCGAGCCGCCGCTGGGCTTGCGCCACTCGGCGAACGCCACGATCATCGGAATGACGGCTTTCACACCGGGAGTGGCAAGCGCCGCGTGCCGTTCGCGCTGCGTCAGCAGTACACCACCGTCTTCGAAGCTCTTGGCGCCGTATGCGGTGACCCAAAGGTCGCCGTTGGCCCGATCGATCATAGCCGTGATCATGCGGCTCGAGCCCAGGTACAGCCCGAGGATCG
>JAKAXS010000212.1 GCA_021816505.1 Pseudomonadota bacterium | reverse complement strand
GAGCAGCACCGATCCAGTACCCATGACCACGCCATCCACGCGACGCTCGTGGCGCCCGGGGAGATCATGCTCCTTCGACTTCGGAAGTCCCCACTCGCAAGTGCCGTAGGCCCAAAAGAACAGTGCAAGGAAGACGACGAAGAGGCCTCCCGGAACGAGTGGGTATCCGTGCAGAGCCACCCCGAAACCGAGGACCGTCAGGGTCACCATGCCCGCCAGAAGGCCCAGTGAAGCGCCACGTTGTCGGACATCGAGACGCGGCCAAGCCCTGGGCAGCGACACCGCGCCGCCTACGAGCGTCAAGACCGCCATCAGCGCAGCAACGAGGAACAACCCTGCGTGCATGATCAGCCCTCCCGGCCGAATGCTCCGCCCACTATAGCAACGCTGGACGGTGTGGCAGCCGCAGCGGGGCCGAATCTGGCGTGACCGCACAACCAGTCGCCTGAACTGCAGGCCGCGCTGGTCCACGTGCTGGAATACGTGGCGACGCCGGCGGCATCGCGGACCTGAGCGCGCTACCTCCCCGCTGAAGTCGTGGTGCAGTTCGACCAGTGTCGTGCAGCGGCGCATGCCCGCAGGGATCTCAGCGCACTGTGTCGAGCAAGTGGTACGCGTCGAACGGAGGTGACGTACATGAAACCCGACCAGAAAGCAGCAGTCTCGAGACCATGGTGGCGGCGCGCCAATGCACGCACAGGGCACCCGGGATTCGAACAAGTGACCAGCGGATTAAAAGGCTAGCGCGGAAGTGCGCTGAATCAAGGCATTGGACCGAATTCCGATCCGCAAAGCGGCGTTTTCTGTGCCTCTGAAACCCGCATGGATGCTTGGGATCGGTTCGAATTGCGGACCGCCGAGTACGCTCGACATTAGTGCGCAGGAGCAAACATACGCCGCTGTAACTCTTGGCTTGAGGCGCAGAAGATAGAAACCTAATGCTTTCCAGATTCGAGTCCGCCCTGCGTCTCAGCAGCGCGGCGTTCCTCGATCACCGCTGTCAGCCTATTCAGATGACGCCTGGTCAACTGCTCTGGCAGCCGGAACGACAAGATCAGGCCGATGACTGAAAGAAAAATGGTCGCGCGCTCGATCCAGCACTGTAGATCCTCCGGCCACGCCGGATGAAGCGCGTCCACAAAGGTGAGGACCAGGATGACAAGGTAGAGCTGAAACAGCATCCGATGCCGCGTGAGCTGCGCGCGTACCGATCGCAGAACGAATGTGTCCTGGTGCCACCCTCGCCCGCTCAGCGATCGATCGTCAGAGACGATCGCCATGACTGCAACGAGAAAACCTGCGAGGATCGAGAAGACCGTGACTAGTACAGATCGCGCGTCACTGTTGCCGTGATACCACGGGAACAAGATGGGTGTGAGCGCCGCTCCGACAGCGACTGCGACCGCTGCATAAGCGATCCGCCCCCATGAAACTGCTTGCACCTTGATCTTCATTGGCCCCAACGCTGTTCGTCGCGCAATTCTATCTCGTACGACTCGAGCTCCTCCCACACGCTGTCGCGGTTCAGGTCGCTTCGGTTCTCATTACGTGTCAGCGAAACTGACTTGCCAAGCGCCAGATCACTGCCTCGGATCTTTGATCCTGACCGCGTCTCGATCGTCAGCGAAACGCCGTCCTCCGCTTCATCGAGCGTCGTCAGACCAGCAGCCTGCATCGCTTGGAGCACGATTGGTTCGCCGCGTGTACCGCCCTTGACGCTGATGACCGTATCGACATTGAGTCTGGACCAGTTCTCCGCAAGCACCTGACGATCCCGACCCTCAGGCAGGTCGTTGATCAGCAGATCCTGCAAGGTCGATAGCGCACTACGGAACCAGCCTCGCGGACTGCGATATTGATTGAGTTCGTCGCTGGCCGCAGATACTACGCTGTTGACTCGGAGATTTTTTACTCCCTCAGCAACTATCACCTGATGCTGATCGGCGTTCCGCATCGGGCGAAATTCGAACGCTATGGTCATATTCGGATACGCTTTTCTCAGGAGCTTGTCCAGATATCGCTCAGCAGTTGAAACGCGCATGTGATCAACGCAGATGATGATTTCATTGTCTTTTATCAGCGCGAACCCTTCCGCGCGCTTGAACGCGCGGTTGGCTGGCGGAGGGACTGGAGCGTCCACGTCCTGAGCCGGAACCGGTCCAATCGGCATCGCACTCATGTCTTCGCCTGGCAAACCGGCTCCAAGATCGAAGAGAAGAGCGTTTGTACGGTTACTGGACCGCGAGTGCCGGAGGGCCACAACACCGAAGGTTTGATCTGGGCACTCGCGCTGATGGCGCTCCGGCAGCAGGCGAATTGCGCCAGCGAGCATCTCCTGCATGCTCAGTTGGGGAAAGGGCTCCGCAAAGACGACGCGCATGTAACTTAGCCGCTTTGACACCGATCTCGCCATTAGACGCCCCCTGAGTCTCGTTCCTTGCGACGGTGCGCGCATTCAACACCCTTCCGTGGCTCGATGCACACTGGGCTGCCGGCCAAGCACTTCGGGCGTCCTCCTAGGCGGCTCCTGTCCTAGACCGCATCTTGCCCCCAGCGCGCGCCTGGGCTCCTGTCTAGCGCCCGCATATCGACGAGCGTCTCCGACGCGAACCGCGCTACTTCATCGCCCACCCGCAAACCGCATTGAACAAGCCCGCCATAACTGTCCCTGGGACAATATGGATAGGGTTGGTCCTGCTTTCATTTGATGCTGCCACGTTCCCTTTTGCTGTGTACCAGGTCAGACTTAGGACTGTCTCGGTTTGCGCGCTGCAGTCGAAATTCTCAAGCTCATCAGCTTCTACATATGGAGGGCCAAATGGGTTCGACTGCGGGGTCGAGAATCTGTACTTGGTCCAGACCCTTACACCCGACTTCCCCACTCGCCGTAGACTGTTTGCATCGAAAGAGGCAACGACGCCGTTGTCACCCTGAGCTGCAAAAAGCCACGCGGACTGCTTGATCGGATGCCAGGTGCCCGCGTCCACGGATCGCGCGCAGGTGAGCGTCACGAGTACGGCGAGAGCAAGAAAGAGACGAGCCATCGTCAAATCCTCCCCCTTCACGTTCCTGTGATGCCGGATGCTAGCGCGAGTCGGTCCAGAGCGTGAATATGGCTGACGATCTCGCCGCTATAGATGCGGCGCAAGCGCGCTCCACGCACACACGATCAGGGCGATTGCGGCAATCCCATATGGCGCAATCAGGTCGGTGAAGGAGCGCTCGAGCACGATTGCGCGGGCGAACCCGCGTCGGCGTGCTGACGCCAATACGGTTCGCTCATTGACCAATGCGTCACCAAGCCGTTCTCTGTCGCCTGTCAGAAGAGCAAACCCTCCCGATTGGTAAGGATCTTCAGCAGTTGCAGGTGTTAGAGCTTCTACTCTCCAACCAATGCCATCTACAAAATCGAGTCTGGCGCTCCAATCATTCCCGCGTGCATCACGCTGGCTTCGCCGTATCGCAATCTGCGCATCTGGGGTCCTGCCAACCCGCTGTGATGCGTTCCAATATGGCCGCGTCAACCTAGTCTGAACCATCCACTCTTCTTTAAACCGCGCAATGCATCCTGGATCGACGACCCAGTAGCGGTAGAGGAAGTAGACCAGCGCGACGATGGCGATGACGTAGAGCCACTCGGGTCGCGTGAAGTGGATTCTCAAGGCGGCGAACTCACCGTTTGCGCCAAGACGACCGCCCGCCACGTGATAAACGATCAGGCCAAGAGAGGTTGCATAGACATTCCGGCGCTGCCTGAGCAGATCCCCATCAAGCTCCCTGCCTTCCTTGATAAGGTTCCTGTGGATGCGCATGGGCCCCTCCGAGGATTTGAAGAGTATCGCACCTGCTCAGAAAAGCCCCCCGGCGTTCGCCTTGACGTCCCAGCTGAAGATCAGCAGCTCGTCGACGTCGTTGCCGCGTCCGCCACCGCCAACCGTGTGTGTGGGCCTTGCGCTCGATGTGGAATGGGCGGAATAGCTCGCGGATCTCCGAATGGGCGCAGAGCGTGAGTGTCGGCACGCGCTAATTGAACGCGATCCATCACCTTGATGCTTCTGGCGCTCTAGTGCAGCAACACTTTGTGCAGCTGCGGGAGATCCACGTGGCTGAGCAGAAGCACATGACTCTTTTTGGCCAGCGCAATCGCTGACTGGGTATAGGGTGCCGTGGCCACGACCGCCGCCATGCTTGCTCCGTAGTAGACCTTCGCAGCGATCACCTCCTGAACGGCCTTGTTGCCGACTGGCTGCACATAGCGCTTGCATTGAATCACGAGCTTGACGCTATCGAGTTCCGCGATCACGTCTGCGCCCTGATCGCCGTTTGCAGCCGTTGTCATCGCTTTCCAACCGGCCCTTTCGAGCAGGCCAGCGCAATACTGTTCGTAGTCGGTTGGCGTCATTTCGAGCGGCGCTACGATAGATCTTGCGGCCGTCCTTGATCTGTACTTCGTCAGGGCGTCCAGAAGTACAAGCAGACCGGCGATGCCCAAGACGACGATCGCACCCACTACGGTGCCAATCGCAGCCACACGAACCCACGCATGCGTCTCGACGTAGCCAAAGGCCCCCATTACGAGGCGCATTCCTCCCCAGAGGAGTAAGACGGCCACGATCAATGTGAACAGGCCCTCCTGCTCCTTCTTCCTCAATACCTTTCGTCGCCCCATCGCCTCGCCCCCCTCGGGGCGTCCCGAAACGTTACCACCGCTTGATGCGGCGGTCAGCGAGCCCGGCTCGAGACGGGGTCAAAGAAGGGAAAAATGCGCTCTGCAAGGCGGCGTTTGCCGCCCAGCCACGGAACGATCGGGCCGCACATGGAGTCTCCAAAGGTGAGACGTGGTGGTCATAGGCTTCCCCGGCCTCACGTGTGGCTAGGGGCCTCGCTGATCCACGTCTCTCCGTGGAGAGGGCTCGGCTGTTGGCGCAGCCGGGTGCCCCGAATCTATATGGCAGGAGTCGATCGATGACGGACACGCTCAACAAGCGGGAACGAGAGGTGCTGCTTCAAATCATCAAGAAGCACGCAATGGGCGACCCGGGCGCCGACGTCACGTTTCGATACCCAGACGAGATAATCGAATCATTGCGAAAAAAAGGGGTTCTCGGCGAGCTTAGCTTCATTCTGACGCAGGCTGGGAAGGACCTGATCACGCTGAAGAGACAGCGCAGATCGGGTAGCTCAACGCCATAGGGATCAAAGAATGCTCCCTAGGTTCATCGTTGGCCCCGCTTGGCCGGCAGCGGCGAATGCATTGCGGATCGAGTAGGCACCCCGAATTTGCTCTCGACTAGATCCAACATTTGCTGCTGCTGATGCAGCAACTGCTTATCCGCTTCGAGAGTACGAAGTCGCTCCTTATCGTGGGGCACAAACACCTCCGCAAAATATTGCTGCCCACTCTTGGTGGCACGTGGTGACTTGGCGACATCCTCATCTTCTCGGAGTGCTTGTACATGCACCCACCACGAGCCGTGCCAATACCGGACCTCTGATCCAAGGTTCTCGATTTGCGCTGCAACTTGCTCATAGGTAGGAGTCCTCGCCGACAAAACGTCTTCC
>JAKAXS010000211.1 GCA_021816505.1 Pseudomonadota bacterium | reverse complement strand
ATCTAGCGCAGAAATGGCAGACAGCGGAGAACGCCGCGCCGAAGGGGTGTGCCATCAAAGGCAACGTCACCGGCAACGGCCGCATCTACCATGTGCCGTGGGGCGACTGGTATCACAAGGTCAAGGTCGAACCGGAAAAGGGCGAGCGATGGTTCTGTGATGAGGCCGAAGCCGTGGCAGCAGGCTGGAGGCCAGCTATTGCGCGCTAACTTGCGGCATTCGCGTCAAAACTAAAAAGCGCGCCGGCAAATCGCCGGCGCGCTTTCAGTAAATATCGTTAGTGAAATCAGAGGCCGTTCTTGCTGGCGAAATCGTCGACCTGACGTTCCGCTTCATCACGTGCAAGGCCATAACGCTCCTGCACCTTGCCGACGAACTGATCGCGCTTACCAGCGATGACGTCGAGTTCGTCGTCCGTGAGCTTGCCCCACTGTTCCTTGGCCTTGCCCTTGAGCTGCTTCCAGTTGCCTTCGATGCGATCCCAATTCATGGCGGTCTCCTCGATTTACGTGTTCAGGGAACCTCGCGCTGCCGTTCTACCGGCATGCTTGTGTTCGGGGAGACAACGTGTCCATCGCGTTTCGGTTCCCAACTCAGTTAACGCGGAAAGCGAATTCAGCGTTTAAACCAGGGAACTTATGGGGCCGTTGGCCGTTACGGCTGCAGAAATCTTTCTGCGGAGTTTCCGTGATGCTGAATTGGGCTATAGCGTTTCTTGTGATCGCGCTCATCGCCGCCGTCTTGGGCTTCGGCGGAATCGCCGGCGTTGCCGTTTCGCTTGCGAAGATCGTGTTCTTCGTTGCTATCGTTCTCTTCCTTATCTCGCTTGTGTATGGAATGACGACAGGACGGCGCCCGCCTTCAGTATAGGGTGTAAACGGGGGGCTTTTCGAGTGACCGGTGTTTCCGGTCACTCAGACTGTAGGGTCAAGATGACGACAGACAAAACCGGCGGTGGGGCCGGGGTGGAGAAGAAGCCGCGCAAGGCGGGTACCGATGGTGCCTCGCCCGTAGACGGTTTGCTGCAGAGTTCGCTCGGAAAGAAACTGCGCGACTCCTACCAGGAGGTCGTGAACGAAGACGTTCCATCCAAATTCCTCACGCTGCTCGATGAGCTGAAGAAGAAGGAATCAGGCAGCGGAGACGGACCCACGTGAGCACCGCCCGCGCCGATTTCGAAAAGATGTTGATCGCGACGATCCCGCATCTTCGCGCGTTTGCCCGGTCGTTCACGAACGACGGCGCACGCGCTGACGATCTCGTGCAGGAGACGCTGGTCAAGGCCTGGAACAGCATGCACAGCTTCACGCCGGGCACGAACTTCCGCGCGTGGCTGTTTACAATTCTGCGCAACGCATACTTCTCGCAGCACCGCAAGCTGCGCCGCGAAGTCGATGACCCGCACGATGTGCACACGAATTCCCTTGCGGTCCGGCCTGAACAGTACGGCCATTTGGATCTCATCGATTTCCGGTCGGCGTTGGGAAATCTTCCGCCGGACCAGCGCGAAGCCCTGCTGCTGGTGGGCGCCGAAGGCTTTTCGTATGAAGAAGCGGCCGAGATCTGTGGATGTGCTGTCGGTACCATCAAGAGCCGCGTCAACAGAGCCCGCACACGGCTTTCGGAGCTGCTCGAGGTGTCCGGTGCCAGCGACTATGGCACGGAGCCGTTGATGTCTGGCGGTACGAACAAGGCGCGTAGTGCTTCGTAATATTTGGGCGGTGTCGCGCAACTTTAGCTAAAATGTTCTTTCGCTCGTGGAACCTTGTGCGCGAAAGTGCATTTGGCTGTTGGGTGAGATTACGTCTGATCGATCGAAAAGGGGATTACATGGCCATAGCGGAAAAGATCGCGCCGCATCTTCCATATCTGCGGCGCTTCGCGAGGGCTTTGTGCGGCAGCCAGGAAAGCGGCGACGCATACGTTGTCGCCGTGTTGGAATCGCTGGTCGAGGATCCCAGCTCGTTCTCGCAGGACGAGGAGCCCCGGGTCTCTCTCTATGCTTGTTTTCTGAAAGTCTGGAATTCCGTGCGGATCAACCAGACGGCGACCACGCCACTGGCGGGCCGGCCGCAGTCGACGGTGGACCGTTCGATCGAGGCGATTACGCCCGCGGCGCGCCAAGCCTTCCTGCTGACCTCAGTCGAAGGCTTCACGTCGGCTCAGGTGGCGCAGATCATGGATGTGCCGATGGAGCGCGTCAGCGAGCTGGTCAACCAGGCGGGCAAGGAAATCGCCGAGCAGGTGGCGACCGACGTGCTGATCATCGAAGACGAACCTCTGATTGCGATGGACCTCGAGAGCCTCGTACAGGGTCTCGGCCACAGCGTGACGGGCGTCGCGAGAACGCATCGCGAGGCCGTTGCGGCTGTCAGGGCAAAGCGGCCGGGGCTGGTGCTGGCGGATATCCAGCTCGCCGACGGCAGTTCGGGTCTGGACGCGGTGAACGAGATCCTGCTGTCCTTCGACATGCCGGTGATTTTCATCACGGCCTTCCCGGAGCGGTTGCTGACGGGTGAGCGTCCTGAGCCGACGTTCCTCATCACCAAGCCGTTCGAGACGAACACGGTGCGTGCCATCATCAGTCAGGCGCTGTTCTTCGGCACCAGTGCCCGCGTCCCTGGACAAGATGCGCAAAAGAATGCGGTCGCGTGATCGCGAGAACGAAGTTTGGCTCATATGGGCTTAGACAGATCGTTTCCGTTCGGCGGCTGGAGGAGCGTCCAGAACTCAAATGAGGTGCGAACCTGCGTTGCGCCTAGAGATTTAAATGTCGCCGTTTGTCTTGACGATCGCGGATCTGCTACTTGCCATCACGTGCTTCTCGGTCGCCGGGGCGCTGTACGTGCTGGTGAGGCGCAACATGCGCGGCGACTATCCCTACGCACGGACCGCTTGGCTGTTGATCGCAACGTTCATTGCCAGCGGTCTTTTCCATATCATCACCATTCCCTATCACGAGCTGAGCACGTTCACGGAATGGGTGGGCGTCATTATCGCCGTCGGGGCGACCGTTGCGGGCCTGCTGCTCGTCGCCAACATCACATCCGGGCGTGAGCGGTCTCTGTTCACGGCGCTCGAAGACCAAATCAAAATGAGCGGTGAGGAGCTGGAGGCGCTGCTTGCGGAAAAGCACCGCCTTACTGGTGAAGCGGAGGCGCGTGCTGCGGAGCTGTCTGAGACGACGCAGCGATTTGAATCGACGCTGCGCAAATCTCCGGTGTTCGTCTCCAACCAGGATCAGAAGCTTGCCTACACGTGGGTGCGCAATCCGCCGCCGGGCCTGGCGAGCGAACAGATGCTCGGCAAGACGGACCTCGAAGTCTTTCCCGACCGGATCGCCGAGGTGCTGCACGCGCTGAAGGTGCGCACGCTGGAAACGCGCGAGCATGGCCGGCTCGAAGTCGAGATCACGGGCAGCGAGCGGACCGGAACGCGTTGGTACGAGTTCGGCGTTGATCCGATGGTCAATCAGTCGGGCGAAGTCAGGGGCATCACGACCGTGGCTATCGACATCACGCATCGCAAGCGCAACGAAGCGCAGATGAAGCTGCTGCTACGCGATGTGACGCATCGCGCCAAGAACGTGCTCGCCGTGGTGAATGCGATCGCGCGGCAGACAGCGACACGCACGGCGACGAAGGAAGAGTTCGTCGAACGCTTTTCGGCCCGCGTGCAGGCGCTGGCGCGGGCGCACGACTTGCTGGTCAACGAAGACTGGCACGGCGTGAAGATGGGCGAACTCGTGCGCAGTCAGCTGACGCGGTTCGAGAAGCTGATCGGCAGCCGCATTCTCTGCGAGGGGCCGGAGGTAACGCTGGGGCCGGAGGCGACGCAGAATCTCGGGCTCGCGATTCACGAACTTGCCCACAACGCTGGCAAGTATGGCGCTCTCTCAGACGGAAAAGGCATCGTGCGGGTGACGTGGTCGGTCGAAGGGACCGGCGGTGACCGGCGCTTCTTTTTCGCGTGGGAGGAAAGCGGCGGGCCGCTGGTCCAGGATGCGGAGCGCATCGGCTTTGGCCGCACGTTCATCGAGCGTGCCGTGGGACGAACGCTGGACGGCACGGCGACGCTGGAGTTTCGGCCCGAGGGCGTCTCCTGCCGCCTGGAAATCCCGGGTTATCACCTACTGCGCTACGAAACGGTCGCACGAGCTTAGACTTTAGTTGAAGCGCCGTTTGCCGTGTTTTTCGTTTTGCCTGAGCCGCATGCTTGCTATCTGCTAAGTATCGCTGATCGAACCGCGAAGGCTCCGGGTGCCGGCAACGTTTCTCATCGTCGACGATCATCCGCTGTTCCGCGAAGCCTTGCGGCTGGCGATCGAGACGGCGTATCCGAAATCCTTGATCCAAGAGGCGTCGTCGATCCAGGCCGCCAAAGACGTGATGTCGGGCACGTCGTTCGATCTGGTGCTGCCCGCCCTGTCGATGCCGGGAACGCGAGGCTTCGACGGCTTGCTGGAAATCCGCACGATCAATCCCAAGCAACCGATCGTTATCGTGTCCGGTCTCGAAGATCCCCGCATCATCCACGAGGCGATGACGTACGGTGCGGCGGGCTTCATTTCGAAGTCGGTGCGGAAGCCGGAGCTTGCGGACGCCATTCGTGACGTGATGAATGGGCTTGTCTATCTGCCGCGAGGGTACGAGCCGCCGCGCGTCGAACCGGGCGGCGACAAGGCGTCGGACCTGGCGGCGCGGCTTGCGACACTGACACCCCAGCAGCTTCGCGTGCTGCAGATGCTGCGGCAGGGCATGCTCAACAAGCAGATCGCCTATGAGCTGGATGTCGGCGAGACCACCGTGAAGGCACATGTCTCGGAGATTTTGCGCAAGCTCAACGTCGCCTCGCGCACGCAGGCCGTGATCGAGGTTGCGCGCATCGACTTCGATCAGGTTGCGGGCATTCAGGCTGAAGCCAAGCCGCGCTGACACGTACCGGCAGGGCAAGCGCCCGATTCAATCCAACAGATGCAGCATCAGGACGCGCAGCTCTGCGGGCTTCAGCGGCTTGCAGAGCAGCTCGCAGCCGGCCAAATGCACGGCGTCGGCGATATCCGGCGAATGATCCGCCGTGACGACAATGGCAGGAAGGCTTTCGCCCCAGCGGCGGCGCAGGAGATGGATGGCATCGAGCCCGCAGTCGCCGTTGTCCAGGTGATAGTCCGCGACGACGAGATCAGGTTTGAACGCGTCGGCGGACGAGATCGCGAGGGACTGCATGCGGTCGAGACGCAAGGCGACGCGCACGTCGCACGACCAGCGCTCCAACAGCGCGTGCATCGCCTCCAGCACGGCCGGCTCGTTGTCGATCACCATCACCTTGGCGCCGTTGAACCCGTACGCTTGACGCGAAGCAAGCGGGGCCGGCACGCTCTTGACGGTTTTCTTGGCGATGCCGGCGTAAGGCGCGCTCACCGAGAAACACGTCCCGCGGTCGAGTTTGGAGCACAGACCAACCGGGTGGTTCAACGTCTCGGCCATGCGGCGCATGATCGACAGGCCCAGCCCGAAGCCGTTGCCGTTGCGGCCAGCAGCTGAAGCGCCGCGCTCGAACTCCTCGAATATGCGCTGGCAGATCGGA
>JAKAXS010000210.1 GCA_021816505.1 Pseudomonadota bacterium | reverse complement strand
GCCTAGCGCTTCCAAACTGTGATGCAGCCACCAACGCGATGCAGCGCCCATCTTCCACGCGCCGGGCGTATCGTCGTCGAGGATGTACACCGGCAGCACGCGCGCGCCGTCCGCCGCGGCGGCACGCAAGGCGCGATTGTCGGTCAGGCGAAGATCCTGGCGAAACCAGACGATATTGAGCGAGGCGGTCATGAGGTTTCCGGCTGGAACGTGGGCCACGGATTACGTTCGTCGCCGGCTGTCGGATCGCGGCCGCTAATTGAAAAACAGGTCGAACAGCGTCTTTGGCTTGCGGCGCTGCGGGCGGGTCCACGTCTGCGTGGAAGCGGCGCGGCGCGGCTCGTCCTTGCCGACGCGCAGGTTGTACTCGTCGGTGACGCCGTCGGCGGAGGCGATGGTGACCTTGCCCTCCTCCCACGTCCAGTTCGCGGTCTTGGCGCCCTGCTTGTGCGGCTCGATGGCGACGATCTTGCTGTCCTGCGTATCGATGATGGCGACCTGCTCGGTTTCTTCCTTGCCCTTGCTGGTCGTCACCGAGCCTGCGTCGAACGTCAGGATGCCGATGCCTTTGAAGGGTGCTTCCTTCAGTTCCCAATCGGTGATGCGCGGTTTGCCGTCGCCCATCATTTCCAGCGGGACACTGATGCGCGGGTAGTCCTCGTTGACGGCAACGTAGCGGCCGGCACGCGTGATGACGCGCCACTTGTCGAGGCCGAGGCCATCGAGGCCGGCGTCGTCCGGTTCGGCGACGGAGAAGCCGAGGCGCTGCAGGCTGTCGAGCGCATCGCGATAGCCGGGGCGAAGACCCAGCGCGCGGCGGAGATCGGCCACAGCCTGGTCGGACATGCCTTGCGACTCTTCGATTTCCGCGCGCGCCCAATAGATCTCGGCGCGCTTGTCGTCGAGCTTGAGCGCGGTCTCGATGTCCTTCATCGCCACGTCGGGCTGGGTGTCCTGCTTGTAGACGAAGGCGCGATAGGCGAACGCAGTGGCGGAGCGCGGGTCGAGTTCGATCGCGCGATTGAGATCGGCGAAAGCTTCCTCGCGCGCGTCGATCAGCGCGTGGGCAAGCCCGCGCGCTTCGAAAGCGGCGTTGGAATTGGGATTGATCTCGATCGCGCGCGTGAAGTCCTTGATGGCGGACGGCATGTTCTTCGTCGCCATGTAGGCATTGCCGCGCAGGATGAGCATTTCGACGTTTTCTGCGTCGAAGGCGATGGCGCGCGACAGGTCTTCGATCGCCTCGTCGAAATGCTCGACCTCCAGCTTGGCTTCCGCGCGATTGCGGTAGCCGGAGGCGAAGCGCGAGTCCGCGGTCACGGAGCGCGAGAAGTCGCGGATCGCCGCGTGCGGGCGGCCGGAAGCCAGATGCGCGCGACCACGCCCGCTCAAAGGCGCGGCGTTGGTGGGCATCAGCTGGATGGCTTTGGAATAGTCGCGGATGGCATCGCCCGCCTGGCCGAGCTTCATGTAGGCGTTGGCGCGGTTGTTGTAGGCGGAGGCATAGCCGGGTGCCAAAACAAGCGCCCGCTCGAAATCCTTGATGGCTTCCTTGGGAAGGCCGAGCGCGAGGAGCAGATTGCCGCGATTGTTGTAGACCGCCGCGTACTCCGGAAACAGCTGCGCTGCCTTGTTGAAATCGTCGATGGCCAGCTTCGCCTGGTTCAGCCGCGTGTAGGCGACACCGCGATCGGTGAGAATGCTGGCGCGCCGGTCGTTCGGCAGCGTGGTGTCCTTCAGGGCCTCCGTATAGCCCGTGGCGGCCTGCGTGGCGTCGCCGCGCGTCAGCGCGATGGCGGCCTGATCAACCAGTGTCTGCGTGGGCGAAGGCGCCGCATAGGCGGCCGACGCGGTGCCCAACAGCAGGGCAACGGTGGTGGCGCGAAATATATGAGACTTGGACGTCAAGCCGTTCCTCGCAGCGAAGCGGATTCCAGCATTGTCGTAACATATTGCGGAGAGCTTGCGGCAAGCCCCGGCACCCGGCATGCACGATTATGTTGTGCCGAGACGGCAAGCTAAGTTGACGTATACGTCAACTCGTGTATCGTGGATGGCGTGCCTTGTCCGGATCGGGAGCGACGCATGAACCTGTGGCTGAGACTGCTCTGGTGCATCCTCATTCAGCCGTTCACGCCCAAGCTGGAGGTGCCGGATGGCGTCTCGCGGCTCAAGTTTCGCGTGATGCCGCACGATCTCGATGCCATCGGCCACATGAACAACGGACGCTACCTGACGATCGGCGATCTCGGGCGTCTGGATCTGGTGCTGGCATCCGGCCTGTGGCGCGCCGTGGTGAAGAATCGCTGGACGCCGATCGCCAGTTCGATCGCGATCCGCTTCCGGCGCGAGATGCGCTTGTTCGAACCGTTTCAGTTGGAAACGCGCGTGCTGGGCTGGGACGACACGATCGTCGTCATCGAACACCAGTTCGTGTTCGTGAAGGGTGAGCGCGCGGGGCAAGTGGCGTCGCGGGCGCTGTTCAAGGGCGGATTCTACGACCGCAAGGTGCGCGCCTTCGTGCCGATCACCGAAGTGATGACGGCGATGGGATATTCAGGGCCCTCGCCGAAGCTTCCGACAGATGTCGAAGCCTTCCTCAAGGCCGACGACGCGATGCGCCAAGCGGCGTAAGCGTTACGCCACGCGCGCACCGAGCATGCGGCGCAAGGTTCCGTCGCGATCGATCACGTGATGCTTGAAGGCGGCGGTGACGTGAATCGCCAGCACGGCCAGCGTCGCGTAGGCGATGACCTCGTGCGCCGTCGATCCGATGGCGCTGATGGTGTCGTTTCTCTCAGCCAGCAACTGGGGAATGAAGGGAAAGCCGAAGATGTCGATCGACCGGCCGCGGCCTATAGAGCGGATGAAGCCGGTCAACGGCATCGCGATGGTGGCAAACAGCAGAAAGTGGTGTGAAGCCTTCGCGGTGATCTGCTCCCATCGCGGGTGATTGCCGATCGGCGCCAGCGCGCCCTGCCGGACGCGCCACCAGATGCGCGCCATGACCAGGAACAGGACCAGCGAACCGAACGATTTGTGCACCTGGACCAGCGCCGACTTGGCATCGCCGCGTTCCATCTGACTGAGATACAGCCCGAACGCGAGCATGCCGATCATCGCGATCGCGACCAGCCAGTGCAGCACAACCGACGCGCGCGCGAGCTTTTCGCGCGTGTCACGCTTCGGTGACGCCGCCGGGCCGGGCGCTGTTATGTCGTGGCGCGGCATGCGCTTCCTTCTCCCACAGGCTCCTACAGGCTGAGCACTGTTATGTTGTAACCCGCAGCGGGACGCTATTCGCCGATAGTGCGACTTATCCGGCCGGTATCGGGAAGAAAGCGCCCCTGCTCCAAAGCCCCGTGTGGCCATCGTGTTCCGTCACGCGCTCCAGAAGATCATACGTTACGGAACGCGAGACGAGCGCCGTCAGCCGCCCGCGTACCGCGAGATAAGGTTTCAAACCGTCGTTCTCGGCGCGCTTGAACGACAGCGGGTGCTCCGCTGCGGCGGTGACGACATCATCCACGTTGGTGCGAAAAATCAGCTGCTGGTCGCGGTCCGTGCCGCGCACCTCCATCTCGACCGCAAGAAAGTGTGCATCCGCGACGTGGACGTCGATCTTTTCTGTGGGTGTTACGAGAAAGGTTTTGCCGTCCGCATCACGACGCAGAACGCGCGAGAAGAGCGTAACGAGCGGCATGCGCGTGATGGGACTGCCGCGATACGTCCACGTCCCGTCGGCGCGAATGGCGAGGCCGATGTCGCCGCAATACGGCGGATCCCAGCGCTCAACCGGGGCGTTACCCTGCGCGGCTGCGTGTTGCAGCAGGGCTTCGAGACCCGCGATGCGCGGCTCCTGCGGCGATGAGCTCATACGGCTTATTCCTGACCTTGCCGGGCGTTTTGCCCGTCTTACCGAGTGTTAACTTGACCGGGACACCCCCGGGTCGAACAAATCGCGATCATATTGCGACCAACTTTCGCAACGCAGAGTTTTGCTGCAGAGTTGCCTCCGGTGAGAACAGGTTGAGCGGGAAATGACAACAGTCACACAAACTGACGACGACATCGTTCCGAGGCTCGAGGCAGCATCCGAGCGCGTGCAGCGAGCCCACAAGGCGGCCGCGAGCGTGATCTTCGGTCAGGATGTGGTGATCGAGCGAACGCTCATCACGCTGCTGTCCGGCGGACATGCCTTGCTGATCGGTGTGCCGGGTCTCGCCAAGACGCTGCTGGTGGAAACGCTGGGGCGCGTGCTGGGGCTCGACGCCAAGCGCATCCAGTTCACGCCGGACCTGATGCCCTCCGACATCATCGGCGCGGAAGTGCTGGAAGACGCGCCGGGGCAGCGCCGCTCGTTTCGCTTCATCAAGGGGCCGATCTTCACGCAGCTGCTGATGGCCGACGAAATCAACCGTGCGTCGCCGAAAACGCAGTCGGCGCTGCTGCAGGCGATGCAGGAGCATCACGTTACGGTGGCAGGTACCCGCCACGATACGCCGGCGCCGTTCCACGTGCTCGCCACCCAGAACCCGCTGGAGCAGGAAGGCACGTATCCGCTGCCCGAAGCCCAGCTCGACCGGTTCCTGCTGCAGGTGGACGTAACCTATCCCGACCTCATCGCCGAACGCCGCATGCTCTATTCGACGACGGGCACCGAGGAGAAGAAGCTGGAAGCCGTGCTCAATGGCGGCGAACTGATGAGCATCCAGCGTCTGGTGCGGCAGATCCCCGTGCCCGACAAGGTCGTAGAGGCGATCCTGAAGCTGGTGCGCTCCGCGCGTCCCGGCACTGGCGCCAGCGAGGAAACCGATCGCTTCGTGGCCTGGGGCCCCGGCCCGCGTGCCAGCCAGGCCCTGATGCTGGCCGTTCGTGCGAAGGCATTGATCGACGGGCGGCTTGCGCCATCCATCGACGACGTGGTGGCACTGGCCGATCCCGTCTTGAAGCACCGCATGGCGCTGACGTTCGCCGCACGCGCCGAAGGTCAGGATCTCGGCCAGATCATCGCACGCCTCGCCTCGGCAGTGGAGTGACGGCGCATGGCTGAAGCCAGCCGACCGGCACGGGGGCCGCAGAGGCACTCGAGCGCGCTGCAGGCGTTGGAGCGCGAGTCGCATGGCGTCGCCGACCGGCTGCCCGATCTGCTGGTCGAGGCCAAGCGCATCTCGGCGACGGTGACGCATGGCGTTCACGGCCGCCGGCGGGCTGGCCCGGGCGAGACGTTCTGGCAATTCCGTCAGCTGCAGGTGAACGACAGCGCCCAGTTGATCGACTGGCGGCGGTCGGCCAGCACGGACCATCTCTACGTGCGCGAGCGCGAGTGGGAAGCGGCCCATACCCTTTGGCTGTGGTGCAATCTCTCGCGATCGATGGATTTTCGTTCGCACCTTTCCAAGGTGACGAAGCGGGATCGCGCGATCGTGCTCACGTTGGCATCAGCCGAGTTGCTGGTGCGCAGCGGAGAGCGCGTCGGCTTGCTGGGCGTCACGCTGCCGACGTCCAGCCGCAAGGCGTCGACCAAGCTGGCCGAAGCGATGGCCTCGCCGCAGTTTCACGACCTGGCGGAAGAGAGCCAGCCACC
>JAKAXS010000209.1 GCA_021816505.1 Pseudomonadota bacterium | reverse complement strand
CGAAGGGGGTGAAGGTCTTGTCCTTCGGGTCGTCGATGAGGATGTTGCGATCCGCGAGGAACAGGATGCGCGGCTTGCGGTGCTCTCCGGTCGTGTTCCAGCGACTCGACCACAGCTTCCAGCAAATCTGGAAGGCCACGATGGTCTTGCCCGTTCCCGTCGCCATCGTGAGCAGCAGACGCTTCTTTCCGGCGAGGATAGCTTCGACCGTCCGGTTGATGGCGATTTGCTGGTAGTACCGGGGCGGCTTGCCGCCGACCGTGTTGTAGGGAGCGATCAGGTGCTCCACCCGCTCGGGCGTGTCGATTCCGCTACCCGCCTGATAGCGCCGCCAAAGGCCGTCAGGCGTAGGGAAGTCGGCGACGCGCGTTTCCGTCCCCTTGAAATAGTCGATTTCGATGATCTCGGCGCCGTTGGTGGCGTAGGCGTATTTGAGGCCGAGGATTTCCGCATAGTCGCGGGCCTGCTGCACGGCATCGGTCGCGGATTTGTAACTGGCCTTCGCCTCGACCACGGCAAGCGGGAAGTCCCGCGTGTAGCGCAGCAGGTAATCGACCCGCTTGGGCGGCTTGCGGACGAAGCCCTTGCCCACGGGAATGACGCGGCCATCCGTGATGGTGCGCTGCTCGGCGATAGAATGAGGTTCGTTATCCCACCCCGCCGATTGCAGCTTGGGCACGACGAATTTTCGGCAGGTGTCGGCTTCGTTCGTCATGCGCCCCCGCTGCCCCCCTGCTGTTCCTCAACCTTACGCTTTATCCAGTTTGCGATTTCCTGCCGCTGGAACCGCCACGATCCGCCGACCTTGAAGCCAGGAATCTTGCCTGCCGAGGCAAGCTTGTAGGCGGTCTTCTCATTGATCTTGAGAAGTTCTGCCACCTCCCGGATCGTCAGGATTTCGTCGCCCATGCGCCCGCCGTGACTTGTGGTTGGGGAAGTGTATAGAAGATCGGAGAAAATCAGGGAAGATAGCGGTAGCTGCCCATCCCGAGGGCGAGCAGCGGCGACGGGGCTGGAGTCGCCTCGGCATCATATTGAAAATTCCGCTCTGAAAGCGGATTTTCCAGGACGATCCGGTGTGGTCGATCTTCTCATTGATCTTGAAGGCGGTTTATAAATTTCATGAAACACAAAGCATAACTTAGCGAATCTCAAGAAATCTGAACTCGACATCGGTTTGGGAATCCGCCAAAATGCTAAGCATGGATATGCGTTCTGGCAGCAAGCTAAACCGGCTCCAGCAGGAACTCCCCGAGGGACTCCTGACCGATGCCGCCTGGATGGAGGCCCACGGCTACTCGTCGGCGCTGCGCAGCCAGTACGTTCGCGCGGGCTGGCTCTATAGCCCGGCCCGGCGCGTCTATCGCCGCTCGCGCACGCCGCTCACCTGGCAGCAGGTGGTCGTCTCGCTCCAGACGGTGCTGGACCTTCCGCTCGCCGTTGGCGGGCGCACCGCGCTCGAACAGCAGGGTTACGCCCATTACCTTTCGACAGCCATGCGCGAGGTTCATCTTTACGGGCCGAAGCGCCCGCCGACTTGGCTGGCGAGCCTGCCGCTCGATGTGACCTTTCGCTGGCACAACAGCCTGCGGCTGTTTCCCGGCGATGCCGACGCACCGCCCGAGCCAAGCCCCGTCATGGTCAGCGCCGGCGGCCTGACCTTGCCCATCCGCTATTCCAGCAAGGAGCGCGCCGTTCTCGAATTGCTCGACGAACTGCCCGAGCATGAGAGCTTCCATCAGGCCGATGCCTTGATGGAGGGGATGAGCGATCTGAGCCCGCGCCGTTTGCAAACCCTATTGGAGGCTTGCGCCAGCGTGAAGGTCAAGCGGCTCTTTCTCTACTTCGCCGACCGCCACCGCCATGCGTGGCGATCTCGGCTCGATGTATCCCGCGTCGACCTGGGTTCGGGCAAGCGCGTCCTCGCCAAAGGCGGCAGACTCGATCCGCGCTACAACATCACCGTGCCGCCCGATCTGGGAGGCCCGTGAATTTCATGGCCTTCCTGGACACATACCAGCAGCAGGTCGCCCTGCTCATTCGCGTCCTTCCTTTCGTCGCGGAGGAGCGGGTTTTCGCGCTCAAAGGGGGCACCGCGATCAACCTGTTCGTGCGCGACATGCCGCGCCTCTCCGTGGACATCGACCTGACCTATCTGCCGGTCGAAGATCGAGCCACATCGCTCGCGGCAATCAACGCCGCCATGCTGCGGATCAAGGAACGAATCGAGCGGGGCATCCCCGCCGCGAGAGTCAATGCTTCACGTTCCGCCGACGAGAATATCGTCACCAAGCTGATCGTTCGGGCGAGCGGCGTGCAGATCAAGATCGAGGTGACGCCGGTGCTTCGCGGCGCGGTCTATGATCCTGTTATGATGAGCGTGGTTCCCGCTGTCGAAGACGCCTTCGGCTTCGCCGAAATGCAGGTCGTGTCCTTCGCCGACCTCTATGCGGGCAAGATAGTGGCGGCCTTCGACCGCCAGCACCCGCGCGACCTCTTCGACGTGCGCGGCCTGCTGGCGAACGAGGGCGTCGGCGACGAGTTGCGCCGCGCCTTTCTGGTTTACGTCATCAGCCACAACCGTCCGATGGCCGAAGTTCTGGCCCCGACCCGCAAGCCTC
This sequence comes from Pseudomonadota bacterium, assembly GCA_021816505.1. Classification (GTDB taxonomy): domain Bacteria; phylum Pseudomonadota; class Alphaproteobacteria; order Rhizobiales; family Hyphomicrobiaceae; genus JAKAXS01. The sequence goes on along the minus strand of JAKAXS010000209.1, from coordinate 2,980 downwards.
TCCGTGAGGAGTTTGCGCGAGGCTTCGCCGGCATGACTCAGGAGCCTGTCGCGCTCGCGGACCTTGATGCCGCGCGGGAAGCGATCATCGCCGCAATGGTCGCCGCTATGCCGGAAGATCACCGGCGCTTCCTTGCCGGTTTCAAGCGCGGCGAGCCGGATTGGACGCTTCTCGGGATACCGGAGGCCCAACATCTGCCCGCCGTCATGTGGAAACAGCGCAACCTCGCCAAGCTGCCCGATGCCAAACGGCGCGAGTTGGCCGATGCGCTGGAGCGCATTCTTTTTCCGTGACCACGACGCACAACGAAGAGGGCGCGTCGTTCGGCGATAGTGATTCTCAGTTGTCTTGGAACGCCCGCTTCCCCCTCGCGGCCCAAAGGCTTCGCGCGTGTTCGCCCTGTTCGCTTTGGAGCTTGTCGGCCATCCAGAGCAGCGCGCCGTAGATCATGGCGCGATCATCGCCGGTCAGGTCCACGATCCCGGCCTTGATGACGAGGCCGCCGAGTTCGATCAGGTGCCGCGTGCGCTTGCGGCGCTCGACCTGCCAGGTGCGCATGTCATGCCGCGCCCGCGCCGTTTGATGCCGGTTGTGTGCCGCCCGGTTGCGGTTGAGCGCCGCCAGCGTCGCGGTCAGACGATGGCGCAGATCGCCGTGCCCGCCCGCGAAAGAACGCGGCCCCGCGCTTCGCCCATGCCTCCCGCTTTCCGGCGTCCTTGGTTTCGGCCAGCACGATCAGCGCGCCCGCCAGTTCCTCGGCGCTGAAGGCGTCGGCGCCGGTCGAGATGACCAGCTCGCCAAGCTGCTGCACCTTGCGGGCTTTCAGGTCTCGCGTCTTGTCTTCGAGCGACTTCAGTTCGGTGTCGAAGTCCCGTGGCTTTCGCATCGTCGTCTCCATAAGCTGTCGATGGAGCGATGATAGTTGAGCGCCTGATCCAATGCTGTATGGTTGCCGGGACGGGCTGAAACGGCGCGAGCAGTCCCGAGAGATTAGTTTCGAGGGCGCGCTTATACGTCGTTCCGACGTGCGCTTCGCCGTGGTGATGTTCGGATCGCAATGGCGATCTATCATCTTCACGTCAAGGTCATCGGCCGCAAGGCCGGGAGCAGTGCGGTGGCCTCCGCCGCCTACCGCTCGGCCTCGCGATTGCGCGACGACCGGCTTGAGCGCAGCCACGACTTCTCCAACAAGCGCGGCGTCGTCCACTCCGAGGTGGTGCTGCCGGAGGATGCGCCCGAACAATGGAGCGACCGCGAACGGCTCTGGAACGATGTCGAGGCCTTCGAGGTCAGGAAGGACGCCCAGCTCGCCCGCGAGATCGAGTTCGCCCTGCCGCGCGAGATGACGCAAGCTCAGGGCATCGAACTCGCTCGCGACTTCGTGCAATCCGAATTTGTCGATCAGGGCATGATCGCCGACCTCAACGTGCATTGGGACATGGCGGAGGACGGGACATCCAAGCCCCACGCGCATGTCATGCTCACCATGCGATCCGTGGACGAAAACGGCTTCGGCCAAAAGGTGCGGGACTGGAACCGCACGGGACAAGTCGAGCGTTGGCGCGAACGCTGGGCCGAGCTGGCCAACGAGCGCCTGGCCGAACTCGACATCGACGCGCGCATCGACCATCGCCGCCTGGAGGCGCAGGGCATCGCGCTGGAGCCGCAAACGCAGATCGGCGCGCCCGCGCAGCGCATTGAGGGCGAAGGGTTAGAGGCCGCCGACAGGGCCGAAATGCACCGCGAGATCGCGCGCAACAATGGCGCACGGATCATCGCCGCCCCCTCGATGGCGCTCGACGCGATCACCCACCAGCAGTCCACCTTCACGCGCCGAGACATGGCGATGTTCGCGCATCGCCACAGCGACGGAATCGAGCAGTTCAACGCGGTCATGGGCGCGATGCGTGGCGCTCCCGATCTGATCGAACTCGGCGCGGACGGACGCGGCGAGGACCGCTTCACCACCCGCGAGATGATCGAGGCCGAACAGCGCCTGCACCGCGCCGCGGAACTCATGGCCGAGAAGGAACGGCATGAGGTCGGCGACAGAGACCGCGAAGCGGCGCTGGCGCGTGCGGAAGCGCGCGGCCTCGTGCTTTCGGGGGAGCAGGCCGAGGCGCTTACGCATGTCACGGACGGGCGCGATCTCGGCGTCGTCGTCGGCTACGCCGGAACAGGAAAGAGCGCGATGCTGGGCGTGGCGCGCGACGCCTGGGAAGCGGCGGGCTACGAGGTCCGGGGCGTGGCGCTGTCCGGCATCGCGGCCGAGAATCTGGAGAGCGGATCGGGCATCGCGTCGCGCACCATCGCCAGCATGGAGCATGGTTGGGAACAGGGCCGCGACGCACTCACGTCCCGCGATGTGCTTGTGATCGACGAAGCCGGTATGGTCGGCACGCGGCAGATGGAGCGCGTCCTGTCCCATGCTGCCGAGGCCGGCGCCAAAGTGGTCTTGGTCGGCGATCCGCAACAGTTGCAATCCATCGAGGCGGGCGCGGCCTTCCGCTCGATCTTCGAGCGCCACGGCGGCGCGGAGATCGGCGAGGTGCGCCGCCAGCGGGAGGACTGGCAGCGCGACGCCACGCGCGAACTGGCGGCCGGACGGACGGGCGAAGCGATCCATGCCTATGACGCGCACGGCATGGTCCATGCCGCCGAAACACGCGAGCAGGCGCGCGACGATCTGATCGAGGGCTGGGACCGCGAGCGGCAGGCGTCGCCCGACAAGAGCCGCATTATCCTCACCCACACCAATGACGAGGTGCGCGCGCTCAACGAGGCGGCGCGCGAGCGGCTGCGGGAAGCCGGTAATCTGGGCGACGACGTGCGTATCACGGTCGAACGCGGCGAACGCAACTTCGCCAGCGGGGATCGCGTCATGTTCCTGCAAAACGAGCGCGGGCTTGGCGTGAAGAACGGCACGCTCGGGACCATCGAGCAAGTCAGCGCACGATCCATGTCCGTGCGCACCGACGAC
>JAKAXS010000208.1 GCA_021816505.1 Pseudomonadota bacterium | reverse complement strand
ACTTTAGGTGCGCCCGCGCGAGATATGCGCATCAACTTCGGAGATCGGCTTTCTGTATGGCAGCCCTCACCCCTGATTACGCGCAAGTTGAGATGCATGTCGTCGAGATGACGAACGCATTCCGGCGCGAGAACAAGCTCGGCCAGGTGAGGATCAATCCGAAGCTCAGCGCCGCGGCGCGCAAGTATGCGGCGCTGCTGGCCAAGACGCAGGAGTTCTCGCACACCGCAGGCGGTACCAACGCGGGCGACCGCATCAAGGCGTCCGGTTACGACTACTGCGGCTATGGCGAGAACCTGGCGATGGCGGCTGACAGCCGTGGGTTCGCATCGCGGCCGCTTGCTTCGAGCGCCGTGACCGGTTGGATCAACTCGCCAGGGCACCGGGCCAACATGCTGGCGGCGAACGTGACGGAGATCGGCGTCGGCGTCGCGCTGGTTCCCTATCAGTATCCCAAGTACGTCACGGTGCAGCTGTTCGGGCAACCCAGCTCGGGTGCAGTCGAGTTCCAGATCTCGAACACGACGAAGGCGACGATCAGCTACACGTTCGCCGGCAAGAAGCACAAGATCGAGCCGAGCTACGCGATCACGCACACCTCGTGCTCGGCTGGACCGATCGCGTTCGAGAAGGCGGGCGGGATTTTCGGCAGCTCGGCCAAAGCGAGCGTCGAGGCCGGAAACGGAAAGAACTACGTTCTACAGTCCGACGGCAAGGACGGGCTGAAGGTGGAGACGAAGGCGCGCCGCAAGATTGAGTAGAATGTAATGCACCTCTTGACTTTAAGTAACCTATCGCGTTACATATCGGAACGTCATCTACGGTCTTCGCTTCGTGATCAAGTCCTTTCGCAGCAAAGCTTTGCAGCGCTTCTGGTGGAAGGGCGAAACGCGACGGATCCATGCCGGGCACGTTGCGCGGTTGCGTCGCCAGCTTGCAGTTCTTGAAGCGTCGGTCGCGCCGGAAGGTATGAACGTGGCGGGCTGGCGCTTCCACCGGCTTACGGGCGATCAAGCCGGTCGTTTTGCGGTGTGGATCGACCAGAATTGGCGGCTGACTTTTGGCTGGACGCCATAGGGCGCCGATGCCGTAGACGTCGACTATGAGGATTATCACTAGGCTCAGTCATGACAAAGCGGCACACCTCGATCGAGCCGGTTCATCCGGGTGAAATTCTTCGTGACGACGTGCATCCGGCTCTGGGTCTCACCAAGCCAGCACTGGCTGAGGCGCTCGGTGTGAGCCGGCAAACACTGCATGAACTGTTCACATTAAAGCGAAGCATTACGCCGGAGATGGCGGTTCGGCTGGAGGCGGTCGTCGGCTCCACTGCTGAAACCTGGCTGTCGCTTCAGGCCGAGCGTGATCTTTGGGAAGTTCGCAGGAGTGGAAAGCTCAAGGGGCTCAAGAGACTGAAGGCCGCTTAAGTCACGCCGCACGGCCCAGCGTGGCGGTGAAGCGGCCGCGGGCTTCGGGGAGAACGTCGCCGCGTGGCGCCAGGACGCGAACGTCGAGGAAGTGACCGGTCAGAGCGAAGCCGTCGCGGATGTCCTCGGGGGTGACGGGGGCCTGGCGGCCCTTGGCGAGGAAGGGCGGCAAGCGCAACAGCTTGTCGCGATAGGGCTCTCCGGCTTCGGCCGACACGGCGCGGCCGGATTTCGGCGAGACGTAGACCAGATCGTCGGTCGAGCCGGTTGCCGCGCAGGCAGCCAGATCGAGGCCGAAGCCCAGTTCTTCGAGCAACGCCATTTCCCAGCGCACCATCAGCGCGGGCCAGACGCTGGCGTCGTCCAGGAAGCTCAAGACGAACAGTGTGATCTCGTAGAGGCTCGGGTGGGGATCGCGCTCTGGCAACAGCCGCGTGAGCGAACTCATCGACGTCAGGCCGGACAGTGCGTCGCCGTCGTTCAGCACGCTGGCCGCATAGCCGCGCCTGAGTTCCAAAGTGATGTGGCCCAACTGTTCGGATAGCCGGCCTTTCCAGGCGGCGTCGACGTGATTGCCGATCTGGAGAACCGGCCGCAGCTTGCGCGAGCGGCCGCCGTGCACGAGACCGGAGTGGCGGCCGTGCGAACGCGTAAACAGCTCCACCACCGCCGCGGTTTCGCCGTGCGGGCGGACAGACAGGATCACGCCTTCGTCAGACCAGTGCATGGCGCCGCCGCGCGCGCGTGAGCAACCGCGCAGATCCGTTTGATGGCTTCATGACCTGAAGCACAGCATCAATCTTTCGGAAATTCCAGGCCCATCTCGCGATAGCGCTCGGGGTCGGAACCCCAGCCGGAGCGGACTTTTACGAACAGAAACAGGTGCACCGGATGCCCGACGATGGCCGACAGCTCGTTGCGCGATTCCGAGGAAATGCGCTTGATCGTCTCGCCACCCTTGCCCAGCACGATGCGCTTCTGGCCATCGCGCTCAACGTAGATCGTCTGTTCGATGCGCACCGAGCCGTTCTTGAACTCCTTCCAGTCCGCCGTTTCGACGGTGATGGCGTAGGGTAGTTCCTGGTGCAGGTATTTGTAGATGCGCTCGCGCGTGATCTCGGCGGCGAGCAAGCGCAGCGGTGCGTCGGAGATGTCGTCTTCCGGATAATGCCAGGGGCCTTGCGGCACCGCCCCCGCCAGATAGCGCTTCAGGTCGGCAACGCCGTCGCCCTGCGTGGCCGAGATCATGAAGACTTCCTTGAACGTCATGCGTTCCGTCAGCTTCGTGACGAGGGCCAGCAGCCGGTCCTTCTCCTCGACGAGATCCACCTTGTTCAGGACAAGGACATGCGGCGCGCGCTTCGTGCTCAACCCGGAGAGGATGCGGTCGACGTCCTCGTCGATGCCGCGCACGGCGTCGACCAGGAGAACGACGACGTCGGCATCCTTGGCGCCGCCCCATGCGGCGTCCACCATGGCTCGGTCGAGACGGCGCTTGGGCGTGAAGATGCCGGGCGTGTCGATGAACACGAGCTGGCTGCGGTTCTCGATGGCGATGCCGCGAATAGGCATGCGCGTCGTTTGCACCTTGTGGCTGACGATCGAAACCTTGGCGCCGACGAGCGTGTTGACCAGCGTCGACTTGCCGGCGTTCGTGGCGCCGATGATGGCGATGAAGCCGCAGCGTGTATCAGGCGATGCATCGGCCATTCTAAAGCACTCCCTTCACGCCCTCGCGCGCGAGGAGCGCGCCGGCTGCAGCCTGCTCGGCCGCGCGTTTCGATGTGCCTTCGCCGCGGGCAGGCGCTTTGCCGTTGATCCGCACCTCCGACGTGAAGTGCGGTGCGTGGTCGGGACCCTTGCGGGCGATCTCGACGTAGAGCGGCAGCGCCAGGCCGTTGCCCTGAGCCCATTCCTGCAGCGCGGACTTGGCGTCCGCCGCAGCGTCCGGCTTCGTCTCTTCGCTGGCCGACCACAGCCTGTTGACGACCGCGCGCGCCTTGTCGAAACCGCTGTCGACGAACACCGCGCCGAGCACGGCTTCCACCGCGTCGGCGAGGATGGTGTCCTTGTTGCGGCCACCGGATTCAGCTTCGCTTTCGGAGAGGATCAGGTGTTCGCCCAGGCCAAGCTGCCGGGCAACCTTGGCGCACGTCTCGCCGCGCACGAGCCGATTGTAGCGACGGGCCAGTTCGCCCTCGTTCGCCTCGGGGAAATCGGTGTTGAGAACCTCGACGATCGCGAGACCCAGCACACGATCGCCGATGAATTCCAGGCGTTCGTTGTCCACGCGACCTTTCTTGCCGCCGCGAACGCTGGCGCGCGTCAGCGCGCGCTCCAGAAGGTCCTGGCGTTTGAACTTGTATCCGAGCTTCTTCTCAAGATCCTTGAACTTGCGTGGCCGTAGCATGTGGACCGGAGGGATCAGCGAACGAGCGTAAAAAATCGTGTCCATCTTATATCGAAGGGCCAAGACCACGGCATTGTCCAGTGTCCATAGTCTCGCTTGGAAAACATGACGATGTCGGCACGACCCACCAGGTTATCATAGGGAACGAAGCCGACCTTGTCGCGGGCGCGGCTGTCGTAGGAGTTGTCGCGGTTGTCGCCCATCATGAAATAGTGCCCCGCGGGGACGTTATAGGGGCCGACGTCGTCGTACGATCCATGCGCGTCAGCGTCGAGCACGGTGTACTTCACGCCGTTGGGCAACGTCTCTTCGTAGGAGGGGATCTTCGGTGAATAGCCCTCGCCCGGATAGGTCGCGACATCGCCGGTGAAGCGGCGCGGAACCGCCGTGCCGTTGATCAGGACGACGCCGTCCTGGACGCGAATTTCGTCACCCGGCAGGCCGATGACGCGCTTGATGTAGTCGGTCGAATTGTCGGACGGCAGCTTGAACACCACCACGTCGCCGCGTTCAGGCTCGCTGGCGAAGATGCGCCCGGAGAACAGGTTCACGCCGTAGGGGAACGAGTAGCGGCTGTAGCCGTATGACAGCTTGGAGACGAACAGGAAATCTCCGACCAGCAGGGTGCGTTCCATCGAGCCCGTGGGGATGGTGAAAGGCTGATACAGGAAGATGCGGAGGAGGAAGGCGATGACGACGGCCTCGATCAGGATCTTCGACAGATCCCAAAAACCGGTCTCGCCAGACGCCTTAGCCTTGGACTTCGTTTCCAGGCTCATCTCCTGCTCCCGATGCCGGCACCGTTAAGCCGGTTGCCGTTGATTTTCGAACCTGGAATCTATCCTAAATTCCAGCCCCCTATAGCCATTTCCCTGGTCGCGCGCAAATGCTGCGACGACGCGGCTGCAATGCCACTGTGACAGGGTCATGCCAGGCTTACCGGGCTATCTGCGGGCTCCGCAGAGATGATGACGATGGCCTGCGCCATTGGAAAATCGTCTGTTATCGTCAGATCTATGCGCGGCCGGTAGCCCTTGGGCGTGATCGCCTCGAGCCGCGCGAGGGCGCCGCCCGTCAGCTTGAGCGTCGGGCGGCCGGACGGCAGATTGACGACACCCATGTCGCGCCAGAAGACGCCGGCGTTGAGGCCCGTGCCCAGCGCCTTGGCGCAGGCCTCCTTGGCAGCGAAGCGCTTCGCGTAGGATGCGGCCCGCTGCGCGCGGGCATCTGATTTTCGACGCTCGATATCGGTAAACACGCGCTGACAGAAGCGGTCGCCGTAGCGGGCGAGCGTCTTTTCGATGCGCCGAATGTCGATGATGTCGTTTCCGAGCCCCAGGATCATTCTGTGGTCAGCTGGCGACGCTCGCGGCCGATTTCAAGCTCGTCAATGCCGGACGCGCGGCGTCCATCGCGGCGCGCATCCGCTGCACCGCCTCGACCAAGCCCATTGAAATCGCCTCGCCGATGATGAAGTGACCGATATTGAGTTCCTTCATCTGCGGCAGACCTGCGACGACGCCGACCGTATCGTACGTCAGCCCGTGTCCGGCATGGACTTCGAGCCCGACATCGAAAGCGCGCTTGGCGGCGGTCGCGAGGCGCTCGACTTCGCGGGCGATCGCCGCGGCGTTCCCCTCGATCGCGCGCTCGCAGTAGGTGCCGGTGTGCAGCTCGACGATGTCTGCGCCGGCGGCGATCGATGCCTCGACCGCGCGAACGTCCGGCTCGATGAACAGCGAAACGCGGATGACTCCGGCGCGCAGCGTGCAC
>JAKAXS010000207.1 GCA_021816505.1 Pseudomonadota bacterium | reverse complement strand
GATCCCCAACAGCGCGGAAAACCGCCAGCCCGCTCCGTCGACAAATCCGTCGGACCCGGCAGCAGGCAGCAAGCCTGGTGCCCGTCAGCCGACCGCACCGGCCGGCACGGGTTCGTCGGCTCCATAAACTGCCGAATTCAGTTTCACGGGAGGCCCGCAGCAATGCGGGCCTTTCCGCGTTCGCAACTTTTCGTCGTTTGGCGCGTTAATCAGCACGGGAATGGAGGCCCACAATAATGACTAAGGCGAAGCGCAAAGCGACGTCGGACGAACTGGACGAGGCGCTCAGGGAGACGTTTCCTGCCAGCGATCCCGTCTCCATCCAGCAGGATGACAAAGGCGCAGGTGTGAGAATGGATCGCCAGCCGGCGTCCATCGATCAAGATCTCGTCGAACGGCTCTCGCGGGAAGTGCAAAAGAAGAGAGCTAAAATCATTCATCACTAGCTGAGTGACGCGCGTCGAGTTCGGCGCCGCGTCACTGCAATGGCCGAGATGGCGATGCTGCGTAACGAAACCGTGGATCGGTCAGCGCTCTCAGAAACCCATGCCGAAGATGCCGGATTGCGGTTCGTCAGCGATAGCGAGCCCGGCATCGCCCGAAGCAAGCCGAACAAGCTCTGGCGCTACACCAAGTCCGATGGCGCCATCGTGCGGGACAGCAAGACGCTGGATCGCATCCGGCTACTCGGCATTCCCCCTGCATGGACCGATGTTTGGATCTCGCCGCGTGCAAACGGCCATATCCAGGCGACCGGCCGGGATGCGCGCGGGCGCAAGCAATACATCTACCATTCCGATTGGATCAAGACGCGTGACGAGGCCAAATTCCACCGCGTCCTCGCTTTCGCGAAGTTGCTGCCGCGGGTACGGCGCACCGTCAAACGGCACATGGCCAAACGCGGCCTGAGCCGCGAAAAAGTGCTCGCGACCATCGTGCATCTCTTGGAGACCACGCTGATCCGCGTCGGCAATCAGGAGTACGCGCGCGACAACCAGAGCTTTGGTCTGTCGACGCTGCAGGACAAGCACGTCACGTTCTCGGGCAGCGACGTGCGGTTCAAGTTTCGCGGCAAGACCGGCAAGGAATGGAAGCTCAAGATTTCCGACCGGCGCGTGGCCCGCATCGTCAAGTCGTGCCAAGATCTGCCCGGCCAGCATCTGTTCCAGTACGAGGATGACGACGGGGAGGTTCGCCAGGTGACGTCCGCGGACGTGAACGACTATCTGCGCGAGGTCGCCGAGGACGACGTGACGGCCAAGGACTTCCGGACGTGGGCCGGCACGGTTCTCGCAGCGGTCGCCCTGGCCGAATTCGATCGCGTGGACAGCGAGGCCGTGGCGAAGCGCAACATCAAGGAGGCAATCGTCTCCGTGGCGACGCGGCTCGGCAATACGCCAACGATCTGCCGCAAGTGCTACGTCCATCCGGAAGTACTGGCTTGCTACCTCGAAGGCTCGTTGGCCGACACGCTCAAGCAGAAGGTCACGCGAGAATTGAAGAGCCTGTCGGCGCTGACGGCCGAGGAGGCAGCAACGCTTGCCCTCCTTCACGGCCGGCTGAGGCAAGGCAACCGCCGTCGCAAGGCCAAGCGCTCCAGGGCAGCGGCGAAATCCGCCTGACACGATCCTGACGCTGCAGCGCGGTATGAATTTCATGCCCGCGACGCCGGAACTCGTGTCACATGTCCGTGTTTAGGTGCAGGAAAATCTGTCGTTCCGGCATCTGGATCGCACGAGGAGAGAGCAATGAATACGTCGGGTTACTCCGCTGAAGACCTGAAGCTCCTGGGCTCGGTTCTCGACGCCGCGACCCTGGAAGCCGCCGAGCGCAATCTCGATCTTCCGGTTTCGTTGATGACACGGCGCCTGTTCGATGCAGCCCGCTGGGGCGAGCGCGATCCGGAGCGGCTGAAGGCCGAGGTGCTGGGTGATACGCTTCTGCAGGTTCTCGCCGCGCGTGGACGCGCCGGCTGGTCGGCCGGCATTTCGATGATGCGGGCGTGATCGACCGATAGTTCGTTTTCGGACGTCAAACGGCGAGCGCGGTGCGCTCGCCGTTTTTGTTTCGGATCAGTGTTCGCGGAAGGCGCGTGAGAAACTGTCGAGCACCGGTCGCATCATGTATTCGAAGAACGTGCGTTCTCCGGTCTTGATGAAGACTTCCGCCGGCATGCCCGGCGTGGGGCGGAATCCTGTCGTCTTGTCACGTACGTCGGCTTCATCCAGCGCGACGCGCACGACAAAGCTGTCGCGACCCGGTCCCTTCTGCTCCTTGTATTGCACGTTCTGCTCGGCCACCGCGTCGGCGGAGAGGTAAATCACCTTCGCCGCGATCATCGGCGTCATGCGCTGATTGAGTGCGCTGAGGCGCACGAGCGCCTCCTGCCCTGAGCTGACGTGAGAGATATCGTTCGGAGCGACGCGCGCTTCGATCAGCAGCGCGTCGTTGACGGGCAGGATCTCGAGGATGACCGCACCGGGCGCCACGACGCCGCCGTTGGTATGTTGATGCAGCTTGACGATGACGCCGTGGACCGGAGAGCGGATTTCGGTGCGCTTCAAAATGTCTTCGGCGGCGCGGATCTGCTCCTGGATGTCATCCAGTTCGCCTTCCGTCTCGCGCAGCTCCTCGACAGACTTCTGCGTCGCCGCGGAGCGGATCTGCGTCACCTGCTGTTCGGCCCGCGCGATGCGCTCGTTGCTGTCGGCGATCCGGCCCATGATCTCGCCCTGCTCGCCTGACAGCCCTGCCTCGGAGCGCTGGATCGCGAGCACTTCCGTCTTGCGCATCAACTGCCGCTCCAGCAGATCGTTCTTGTCCTTCAGTTCTTCCGCGAACAGCGCCAGGCGTTGCTTGACCGACTTTACCTGCGCCTGATAGCCGGTGATGCTTTCACGCAGGCCGGCTATTTCCTTGCGCAGAACCTGTTCCTCCGCCGTGCGCTTGGCGCGGCGGGTGAGCATTTCGTTCTGCTGACGCTCGAAGATCGTGCGGATCTCCGGATCGTGCTGCTCCTTCAATAGAAACGCCGGCATCGTGAAGGTGTCGCGCCCGCCGACCTCAGCGTCGAGGCGCGCCTGCATGGTCAGCAGGCGGTAGCGGCGCAGCACCAACCGGCGCAGCTTGGCGCGGGATGCCGTCTCGTCGAGACGGATCAGCGGCTGGCCCTGCTCCACCGTGTCGCCTTCCTTGACCAGCATTTCCGAGATGATGCCGCCTTCGAAGTGCTGAATCTGCTTGTTCTGACCCGTCGCCACGAACGTGCCCGGCGCGACGACCGCGCCATCCAGCGGCGCTATGCCCGCCCACACCCCGAAGCCGCCCGCCCAGACGAGCAGGGTCGTCAGACCGACCATCGTCGGCCACTTGACGTTGGCAACCACGTTGCGGTGCCATTGATTGATCGAGGGTATGCCCGAGAGCATGACGCAAAACCTTTCTAGGCCAACGGGGCCGGGGACATCGGAACGGATGAGGCAACTGCCGCGGCGGGCGCGGGAGCCGGAGCGGGAGCAGCGGTAGACTTCACCAGGCGGTGCAGGACTTCCTGCGGCGGGCCGAACGCTTCCGCTCTGCCGCCGCGCAGGATCAGCACCTTGTCGACGTTGCTGAGCAGCGCCGGACGCAGGGTGACGACGACGACCGTCACGCCCTTCTGTTTCGCGCGCTTCAGCGTATTGCTCAGCGCCTGCTCGCCGATGGCGTCGAGGTTGGAGTTCGGTTCGTCCAGAACGACCAGGGACGGAGAGCCGAAGAAGGCGCGGGCCAGCGCGATGCGCTGCTTCTGGCCTCCCGACAGCGGCGAGCCGGAGCGTTCGAGCTGCGTTTCATAGCCGCCTGGAAGATGCGCGATCATATCGTGCACGTCTGTCAGCTGCGTTGCCTCGTAGACCTCGTCATCGGGAAGATCGTTGCGCATACGGCAGACGTTCTCCTTGATCGTACCGGGGAACAGCTCCACCTCCTGCGGCAGGAAGCCGGTGAACTCTCCGAACTGGCGGCGATCCCAGTTGCGCAATTCAGTGCCGTCGAGACGTACCTTGCCGGCCGTCGGCAGAAGACACCCAACCAGCAGGCGCGCCAGCGTGGACTTGCCCGAACCCGAGGGGCCGACGACCGCGAGAGACTCGCCCGGCTTGAGCTCGAAGCTGACGCCGTTGAGCACCGGCTCCTTGGTGCCGGCCGGGAGATACAGCAGCCGATCCACCGACAGTCGGCCTTCCGGTCGCGGAAGGCGCAGGCGCGGCGGTTCGTTCTTGAGAAGATCCACCGCGGCGGTGACACGGGCGTAAGCCGCTCTCGTCTGCACCACGCTGCGCCAGCCCTCGATCATGCCTTCAAGCGGTTGGAGACCGCGGCCTGCGATGATCGACGCCGCGATCATCATGCCGCCGGTCAAATGGCCGTCGAGCGCGAGATACGCACCCCAGCCGAGGATGACGATCTGCGTAATCAGGCGCGCCATCTTCGAGGCGCCGCTGATCCAGAAGTTGCGGTCCAGCGCGCCCGACTGGGTCGACAGCGCCTTCGCCTGTTCGCGTCCCCAGTGCAGGATGCTTTCGTTCAGCATCCCCATGGCGTTGATCACCTGCGAATTGCGGGCGAGCGCCTCGGCGTGACCGTCGGCCTTCGCGGCGTGGGCGCCGGCCTGACCGAGAGGTTGCGACGTGGCGCGCTGATTGAGCACCGCGATCGCGAGCAGCACCACCGCGGCGCCCATGACGATCCAGCCGAGGTCCGGATGGATAAGGAATATCACCGCGAGATAGATCGGAGCCAGCGGCGCGTCGAACAGCAGCAGCATCACGGGCGAAGCGATGAAGCTCTTCACCTGATGCAGGCTGCGCATGGGCGTGATGTTGCCGCCGTCGCCGGCACGCGCGTTCGTTACAATGCTGGCGAGGATCGGTCCGCCGAGGATCGTCTCGAGCTTGGTCGATAGCGCGCCCAGAACCTGGCGCCGCAGGATGTCGAGCAGAGAGAGCACGCCGATGAACATCAGCGCCAGCACGGAGAGCATCAGCAGCGTATCGAGGCTGCGGCTCGTCAGCACGCGGTCTGAGATCTGGAACAGGTAGACCGGCATCGTCAGCATAAGCAGGTTGACGACAATCGAGAAGATGCCGACCGTGATGAAGTTGCGCCGGGCAACCGCGCGCCACTCTTCCATCGGGTCTGTGAACGCGGGCGGATCGCCGTCCATGACGTCGTCGGCTTCGGCTACCGCCTTGTCGGCCGCGATCGCTGGTGTCTCTTGATCCTGAACCGGAGTCACTAAACTGACTGACACGGGTACGCCTCCGTTGGGCGCGGTTCCGCGCCACGAGTGAAGCAGTCTGCTGGCGGCCGCGAGAGGCGCGGCTGTATCGATGCTGGCAATTCTGGTTTGCAGGGCGGCTGCCGCCTGAGACGCAGGCGCACGCATCTCGCCCAGCTTGCGCGCCAGCGCCGAGAGCGCGGGCGCAAGGCGGGCCGGTCGCTGGGCGGCCGGCTTTTTCGGTTCAACCGATTTCATTCGGGGCTTGATAGCCGGCCCGGAATGGCTGGCCTTCAGCGCCGCGCGCGCGATCTGCGCGGCGCTGACCTTTCCTTCTCCCCCGCCCGTTAGGGCCCCCTCATGCTGCATTACACGTGGTTCCAATCATGAAAGATGCCGTC
>JAKAXS010000206.1 GCA_021816505.1 Pseudomonadota bacterium | reverse complement strand
GAGCTGGGCGACACGACCATTTTCATTGGACAGAACAACGCCGGCAAGACAGCCATCCTCGATGCGGTGCGCATCGTACTATCCCGCCGATGGGGTCAGCGTGGCACGGGCTTCACCGAGAACGATGTCCACAAACCTGATCCCGACGGAGACCCTCGCACCCTCCCTCCCGTTCGTATCACGCTTACGATGGAAGAGCAGGCGGCCAGCCAGTGGGACGCCGACATGGTGGCCGCGCTAGAAGACATCATCGTCTTGCAAGCTGATGGGCGCAACCTTCTCACGCTGCGGGTAACGTGCGCGTGGAATCCGGACAAGGAGGTCTTCGATCCCTCCTGGCAGTTTCTGGACGCTGCCGGCGAGCCGCTGCCCGAGCGGCGGCGTTCGATTAATTTGACGGGCTTCTTTGGCTATATGCCTCTGTTTTGGTTAGGGGCTTTGCGGGACGCGAGCGGAGAATTTACGCCGCGCTCAGGTCATTGGGGCAGGCTGCTTCGGAGCGTGCGGATTCCGCAAGAGCTTGAAGCCGAAGCGCTCCAGGTGCTGGCGGAGCTTGACGCCAAGATCATCGCGGCTGATCCGCGCCTTACCGACATAGCGAACATGATCGGTGAGGCAACTCGGGTCGCCATTGGCGATGGTCCCGGTGCGGCGCGGCTCAATACGCTCCCGCTAGCCATTGAAGAAATGCTTCAGCGCACCGGCATCGTCATGCGCAATGAGGATCTCCGACCATGGCTTCCCCTTGGCCATCATGGTCAGGGCCTTCAGAGCCTTGCTGTCATCTTCCTATTCCAAGCAGCCGTTCTCCAGCAACTCGCCGAAGCGGAACAGCCGGGCGTCGAAGCGATATTCGCTATCGAAGAACCGGAGGCCCATCTGCACCCGCAGGCGGCACGCACGCTTTGGGATCGCACGCAAGCTCTGACCGGCCAGAAGCTGATGACGACGCACTCCCCCTATTTTGTGCAGAACGTACCGCTCCACGATTTGCGGCTCGTGTGCCTTCGCAACGGTCGGACTGAGATCAAGATGCTTCCGCGCACCGTTGTTTCCGGCCTGCCGTGGAACGCTTCGCTAGACGGCTTCGTCCGCGGTCCTGGCGGCCGGACGTTTGAGCGCGATCTGGCAACCGGACGGGTTGCCGCCCGCTCTTGGTTTGACGCAGAGATGGCTGACCGGCTTGCGCGCTGTTATCGCGGCGAGTCTGACGAGGCCGAGCGTGTTGGCGAAATCCAAGCATTGCGTCATTCCTGCCGCGTTATCCCGACAGCAGAAGACGAGGCCGAGCTGGGTTTTCATGGCAGGCGCGTTCGCGGAGAAGTATTTTTCGCGCGCCGCTGGATATTGGTCGAAGGCGTCACCGAGTACCTGCTCGTGCATGCTATCGGCCGGGCGTTGGGAGTGCCGCTCGACGCCCATGGCGTCGCAGTGATCGACTTTCAGCAAAGCGGCAGTGCTGGCATCTATCCGGCCTTGGCAGATGCGTTCGGTATCCCCTGGCACATGATTACCGACGGGGATCAAGAGGCGGAAAAGTTCAAGCAGCAGCTTCTCGATAGAGGCTATCTCGAAGCCGACCTAGCCGGCCACCTGGAAACGCTCCCCGTACCGAACGATCTGGAGGATCAGCTTTTGGCCGACGGCCACGAGCAAATGCTACGAGATATCCTTGCAGCAAGCGGGAGCCGAAGCTCGCTCACGTGCCCACTTGAAGAGCTGAGGTCTCGCCTCAAGAACCGCAAAACGGGATACATGGGAGCCCTCTCACTGCGCGTTGCAAGCGACCGGGCACTCGCCGAGGCTATGCCCGCGCCGTTTGTGAACCTCGTCAGGACGATAGGAGGCCGCCCGTGACCGACGCATTGCGCGCTGCCATCGATCGCCTCAGCCCTACGCAGCGGCAAGCTGCAGAGTGGGGCGAAGGTGCATCGCTCGTCCTTGCTGGTCCGGGCGTCGGAAAGACAACGGTCCTGACGGCCCGGATCGCGCGAATACTGGATTCCTCCCGGAACCGGAATTTCCGCATTCTGGCTTTGACCTTCACGACCAAGGCTGGAGACGAGATGCGGGACCGCGTGGAGGCTCTGGTCCCCGGATTGACCGATCGTACCTTTATCGGGACATTCCACAGCTTCTGCGCTCAGATTTTGCGCCAGCACGGATCACATATCGGAATCAAACCGGACTTCGGCATCTACGATCAGGACGACGACAGGCGGGAACTGTTGCGCGAGGCACTCGATAGTGCCGCCAAGCAGGGAGAGCCTGTCTCCCCGGACGACACGAGGTGGCTGCGGTCGATCGATCAGCTGCGCAGCAGTCTCGTGAGCCCCGAGAAGACGTCACGTCATTTCCGCGACACCGTGGCCGGTGAACGTGCTGCGCGCGTGTACGCAATCTATGAAAAAGCCTTGCGTGATAACAACGCGACCGATTTCAATGGCATGATCCTTGACGCATGCCGTCTTGCGCACACCGTGCCGGCCGTTGCCGTGAGAACCCGCCAGTCTTACCCCTATTGGCTAATCGACGAGTTTCAGGACACCACACCCGCCCAGTACCGGCTTGTGCGCTTCTTTGCTGGCGATGACTTCAAGAACGTCTTTGCCGTCGCCGATGATGACCAGATCATCTACCAGTGGGCGGGAGCGAGCTACCAGCAAATCGTTCGCTTCAGGGAGGATTTTTCCCCCAGCCTGATTCAGCTCGTTGAGAATCGGCGGTGTCCCGCGCCGGTTGTGCAGGCCGCCAATAATCTGATCGCCCACAATTCCGACCGAACACCCGGCAAGGAACAGCTCGTGTCGACTATCCCCGATAGTGGCGGGGCCATATTCCAGCGCGTTTATTCGACAGAGTCCGAAGAGGCTGAAGGCATAGCGGCCGAGATCGCTGCCCTACCGGTCACAGAGCGCGGCCACACAGCCATCCTTGGTCGGACCCGGGCTGTTCTTCAGCCCGTCCTTGAAGCCTTGAAGACGCACGGCGTCGCGGCATCGATTGCGACGCGGCGAGATCGGTTTGTCTCCCCGCAGTTCGTCTGGCTTCAGAGCTGCCTCGACCTGGCCTTGCGCCCCGGTGACAGGCAGGTTTTCACGACGATGACCGCCGCCGCAAACCGCATTGCCGGCATCGAGCTGGATAGTGCCATCCTTCTCGCCGAAGCTGCCGCATCAGGAGCCGGCTACCTTGAGCATTGGGCACTGTCCGCCGCCGCCAGCCAGAACGATGTGGCGCAGAAGCTGTCCGCGTTCGCGATGCGCCTCGTCCGTTCCCGCTCCAGCTGGCAGCAGACGACAAATGAGGCCATGCAGTACTTACTCTCGACAGCTGAGACGCCTGACGGCGGTATCAGTGACGCTGGCGAAGATCGCGCCGCCTGGGATGCGGCGGCCCGCGCCATCCGCGCCGAGAAGGGAAGTCAGCCTGACCTCGACGAATTGCTTCAGGGCATGAAGCTACGGCCCAAGGAGCCGCCCGCTGATCCGACTGCCGTTCGCTTGCTCACAATCCACGCAGCGAAAGGGCTGGAGTTCGACTTCGTTTGGCTCATGGGTATGGCGGAGTCGGTCTTGCCGTCGTGGCAAAGTCTGAAGGCGAGCGCGCCTCCTTCAGAGCTGGAGGAAGAGCGGCGCAACTGCTTTGTCGGAATTACCCGGACAAAAAGGACTCTGACGCTGACCCGTGCAGAGCAATACCAAGGATATCGTAAGTCGCCGTCGCGCTTTCTGGCAGAGATGAATTTGCCAGAGCCAACGAACAGCGGTGAAAACTCATAACAGCGTTGGGGGACATGAATGGCGCAGGATAACAATTCAGGAACATCGGTTTACAAGCACGGCCAGGAATCAGTGCAGCGTCCCGATGTGGGCGTCGAAGCCCAGTTCTCCAACAAGAAAGCGCCGAAGACCTACCGCTACGATTCCAGCCTCGCCCCCGAACTCTCATGGGATGAAAGCGCCGACCGCGCTTTTGCTGAATGGCTTCTCGCCCTCGTTGCCGACTCCGCCGAGAAGGGCGAAGCTAAGGTCTTCGCCGCGCCACAGGTATGGCAAGGGAACGGGGAGAGCTTCTCGTCGCTCTCCCAATGCGTGGCCCGGCTTCGTAGCCTGACCAAACCGTTCCTGAACTGGACCGGCAAGGCCGAGCGGCAGCAGGTCACCGTCCCAACGCTGCCGCTGTTTGTTCACGAACGCCACTCGACGCAGGCGATCCTCGAAACGCTGCAATCGCACAAAGCGCTCGGCACGAACCTTGACCTGTTCGGCGATACCAACATGGACGTCGCCGACAAGCTGGATGCCTATGAGCACAAGGGACCGTGGACGAACCGCCTCATTCTCGGCGACTCGTTGCAGGTAATGAACTCCCTGCTGGAATACGAGGGCATGGGCGGCCAAGTGCAGATGATTTATTTCGACCCGCCCTATGGCGTGAAATTCGGATCGAACTTCCAGCCATTTGTGCGCAAGAACCGCGTTACGCACGGCTCAGACGACGAGATGATCCGTGAGCCAGAAATGGTCAAGGCGTATCGCGATACTTGGGAACTGGGTCTGCACTCATACCTCACCTATTTGCGTGATCGCATAACTTTGGCGAGAGAACTTCTGACAGAATCAGGGTCCCTGTTCGTCCAGATTTCGGATGACAACATCCATCATGTCCGCGAAGTGCTGGACGAGGTTTTCCCGAATGGTTTTGTTTCGCAGATAAGTTTCCAGACTACGTCGGGTTTTGAATCCTCGACGCTGCCAACAGTCGGCGACTTCCTGCTTTGGTATGCGAAAAACCCTGACCTTGTCCGATACAACAAGGTTTTTCAGCCGCAGCCGGTAGAGCTCGGCAAGGGGAACGCACGATGGGTTCTAACGCCTGACGGGTCGTACCGAGGCGTAACCGCCGCAGAGGCCAGAGGCGAGGAATCGCCTCCCGAAGGCGCGCGGTTCTACAATCCTGGAGACCTTCAGTCGCAAGGAGCTGCGTCCGAACCACAGCCGTTCGAGTATGAGGGGCGAAAATATCTTCCGGGTGCAAACTCGCATTGGAAGGCAAACTATCCCGACGGAATGAACCGCTTGGCGGCAGCGGGACGAATCCATGTTGCTAAGAACAGCATTAGATATCGACGGTTCTCGGACGATTTCCCATTCCAACAAGTGGGCAACATCTGGACGGACACAATCACGGGCAATTTCACTGACGACAAGGTTTATGTCGTACAGACGGGAGTGAAGGTCATCGAGCGGTGCTTGCACATGACCACAGAGCCGGGCGATCTGGTGCTCGACATCACCTGCGGCTCGGGGACAACCGCATATGTTGCGGAAATGTGGGGGCGGCGTTGGATTACCGTGGACACGTCTCGCGTGCCCGTTGCCCTCGCGCGCCAGCGGCTGCTGACGAGCACCTTTCCGTGGTTCAGGCTAAAAAACCCTGCGCAGGGACCGGCGGGCGGCTTCATTTACGAGCGCAAACGCAACAAGAAGGGGGAAGAAGTTGGCGGCCTTGTCCCGCGCATTACCCTAAAATCTATCGCCAATGACGAAGAGCCGAAGATGGAGGTTCTCGTCGACCGAGCCGAGGTGAACGACAAGATAACTCGCGTTTGCGGTCCGTTTACTTTCGAGGCCACCATCCAGGCCGCGATGAGTCTAGACGAAGACGCGGCATCG
>JAKAXS010000205.1 GCA_021816505.1 Pseudomonadota bacterium | reverse complement strand
CGGCAGGCCCGCTCCGCAACGTCTGGTTCTGAACGGTCAGCTCATTCTCTCCAGCCTGGAGAACAGTTTGCGCCGTCTGAATACTGAGTATCTGGACGTCTTGGCGCTGCATTATCTTGAGATCGACGATCTCGAACGTGACGACGTGCTGCGCGCCCTTGAGGCAGTGGTGACAAGTGGCAAGGCGCGCGCCGTGGGCGTTGCCGGCTCGCCGGATGTCGCGCGCCTGGCCATCGAGCAGGGCAAGCCGTGGCACATTCAATTCGCCGTTGGTGCGTTTGCGCGCAATCTTTCGGACATGGCGCCGGTCATGGCTGAGGCCCCAAGTGTCGTTGGGCATTCCATCTTTGCCGGGCTTCACGCGTTACGATCTCAGCTGGTGTTGGCGGCGGACGCAACGCGGGACGTGCTGGCGAACCATGACTATGGGATGGATCTTGATATTGCCCTGCGTAGCGCGATGCTCGACGCCGCCCTGGCGAACACACCCCATGGTGTCACGGTGCTGTCCGCGTTTACGCCTGCTCACCTCAACTTTGCTCTGGAGCGTCTTGAGAAACACGACGGCGCGCGAGCGGCAGCCTTTCATCACGACCTGAGGCGTGTGCTGGCGTGATTGGGCCTTCTCCCTCGACGAAAGCATTTGCGACGCTCTAGGTCCGAGCCGGACTGAAGGCTGAAGCGCGACGCGCCGACGCCTCGGTTGCGAAGCATACCCAAGACCAACCCGTCACTGATAGTCAGGCGTTTTGCCCTGACTTGCCGGGAGAAATTCCGTTGCTCGCGCCATCGCCGCAGCAATAGTTTCCCCGGGGTGCATACGATTGCATCCAGGCACGGCTCAGCCGTGCGCGCCGCCGTCTCCTAACACCTGAAGCAATCATCGATAGAGGGTTTTGCATGTTTCTGCTCGCTCGAGCCATGTGCGTGTCTGTGCTGATGGCTTTGGCTGCACCGGCGACCAGTCAGACCCTCGGGTTGGAACTCCTTGCCGACGGACTGACGGCGCCCCTGCACGTCGAAGACGCTCCGGACGGAAGCGGCCGTCGCTTTATCGTTCAACAAGACGGCGTCGTGCGAGCCCTCGGGAAGGGCGACAAGCTCGATCCGGAACCCTTTCTCGACCTGCGCGCGCGCATGCTGCCCCTGGAAGAAAACTTCGAGGAGCGTGGACTGCTAGGGTTCGTGCTGCATCCCCACTTCGCGAAGAACGGCAGGGTGTTCGTCACGTATGCTGCGCCGCTGCGCTCAAGCGCGCCGCAGGGCTGGAACCATACGCGCCGCGTGTCCGAATTCTCCACGCCGCCGGGCGATCTGTCAAAAATCGATCCGACAAGCGAACGCGTTCTGCTCGAGCTGGATTGGCCAACCCGCAAGCACAACGGCGGCGGTATCGCCTTCGGTCCGGACGGCTATTTGTATCTCGGCATCGGCGACGGCGGCGTTTCCCACGGCATCGGCCAGAAGGTTCTCTGGGAGGCCTTCGACGTTCCCGCGGCGGCGTTGACTTGGGACCTGGTCGCGCAGGACACGGACTCGCTATTCGGCAAGATTTTGCGCCTCGACATCGATCGCGGCTTTCCGGGATACAGCGTGCCGCGAGACAACCCCTTCGTGTCGGGCCAGAGAGCCGGGCTTGGCAAGCCGGAGGTTTGGGCCTGGGGATTCCGCAATCCCTACCGGATCGCTTTCGATCGTGAAGGAGGTGGCTTCCTCGTCACGGCGGTGGCGGAAACATTGTGGGAGGCAGCCTACCACGTGACGGGTCCTGGAAACTTCGGATGGCCCCTGATGGAGGCGACGCACTGCGTCGACCGGTTGAAACCGCGCCAGCCACCGGATAGCTGTGCCAGACAGGACGCTACGGGGGCGCGTCTTCAGCTACCCGTCGTCGAGTATCCCAATATGCAGGCGTCAAATCCGGAGACGAAGCTTGGCATCGCCGGCGTTGGAACCGCGATCACCGGGGCCCACGTGTATCGCGGCCGCGCTATTCCTTCTCTTTCAGGCAAGATCCTGATCGCGGATTGGAGCGCCTCGTTCAAGCAGCCGTCTGGGCAGCTGTTCGTCGCTGAGCCCAACGCTGCATCGGCTCAACTTCGCAACATCAAGCCCGCATTGCAGGCCGACGCACGCATTGTCGGCCTTGCCGAGGACCGGGACGGCGAAATTTACGTTCTGACGAACGAAACGATGGGTCCCTACGGCACCACCGGAAAGGTTTGGCGCCTCGTGGAACGTCGTTGAGGGAATGGAGCGGGTGATGGGAATCGAACCCACGTATTCAGCTTGGAAGGCTGCTGCTCTACCATTGAGCTACACCCGCGTCGCGGCCTAGCGGCCGGAGCGCCCTCTATAATGTCAAAGCCCGGGCATTGGAAGGCGCTACGGCGCGGCGGACCACCTTTTTCGACACCCCCATTGTCTGCTAGGAATCGTGGCGGCGGCGCGACCGGGACGGCGGCCGGGGAGACCGAATGGCATGGCAAGTCCGACGCAAGCGCCTGCCCCAGGGTCCCGGCCAGCCAAGGTCCCGTTCGACTGGAAAGACCCGCTGCTGCTCGAAGCGTCGCTCACCGACGAGGAGCGGCTCATTCTCGATACCGCGCGCAGCTACTGCGCCGAACGCCTCATGCCCCGCATCCTGGAAGCCAATCGTACCGAGACGTTCGATCGCGCGATATTCAACGAGATGGGCGAGTTGGGCCTGCTCGGCCCGATGATCCCGGCGACATACGGCGGCTCGGGCGTCAGCGCCGCGGCCTACGGCCTGATCGCGCGTGAAGTGGAGCGCGTGGACTCCGGCTACCGTTCGGCCATGAGCGTGCAGTCCAGCCTCGTCATGCACCCGATCCACGCTTACGGAAGCGAGGCCCAGCGCCAGGCGTATCTGCCGGGTTTGGCACGCGGCGAACTGGTCGGCTGTTTTGGGCTGACCGAGCCGGACGCCGGCTCCGATCCGGGCGCGATGCGCACGCGTGCCAGGTCGGTTGCCGGCGGCTTCGAACTGTCCGGATCGAAGATGTGGATCACGAACTCGCCGATCGCCGACGTGTTCGTCGTCTGGGCCAAGACCGATGATGGCACCATCCGTGGCTTCATCCTGGAGAAGGGCATGCGCGGGCTCACCGCGCCGAAGATCGAAGGCAAGTTCGCGCTGCGCGCGTCCATCACCGGCGAGATCGTGATGGACGGCGTGCCCGTGCCGGAGGCCAATCTGCTGCCCAACGTCAGCGGTCTGGCCGGGCCGTTCGGGTGCCTCGACAGCGCGCGCTTCGGCATCGCCTGGGGCGCACTCGGCGCCGCGGAGTTCTGCTGGCATGCCGCACGGCAGTACGCGCTGGAGCGCACGCAGTTCGGCCGTCCCCTCGCCGCCAATCAGCTGATCCAGAAGAAGCTTGCCGACATGCAGACCGAGATCACGCTGGGATTGACCGCGTGCCTTCACGCGGCACGGCTGAAGGACGGTGGGCTGCTCGCGTCCGAGTCCGTCTCTCTGCTGAAGCGCAACAGCTGCGGCAAGGCCCTGGATGTTGCCCGTAGCGCCCGCGACATCCACGGCGCCAACGGCATCGCCGATGCGTACCACGTCATCCGCCACGTCATGAACCTCGAAGCGGTGAATACCTACGAGGGCACGCACGACATCCACGCTCTGATCCTGGGGCGCGCGCAGACCGGCATTTCAGCCTTTTCCTGATCGGCATTCCGCATGGCGTCGCCTCTCTCCGGCATCCGCGTTCTCGATCTGTCGCGCGTGCTGGCCGGCCCCTGGTGCAGCCAGACGTTGGCCGACCTCGGCGCCGACGTCATCAAAGTGGAGCGCCCCGGCACCGGCGACGACACGCGTGCCTGGGGTCCGCCGTACGCACGCGGTGAAGACGGCAATCCGACGCAGGAGTCCGCGTACTTCCTCTCGGCCAACCGCGGCAAGCGCTCGATCACCGTCGAGCTGAGCCATCCGGCGGGCCAGAGCCTGCTCCGCGATCTGGCTGCCACATCCGATGTTCTGATCGAGAACTTCAAGGTCGGCGGGCTGGCCAAGTACGGCCTGGACTACGCGACGCTCGCAGCCCTGAACCCGCGACTGATCTACTGCTCGATCACGGGCTTCGGGCAGACCGGCCCCTATCGCGATCGTGCCGGGTACGACTTCATGATCCAGGGGCTCGGCGGCCTGATGAGCGTCACCGGCGTGCCGGACGGGCAGCCAGGCGCAGGCCCGATGAAGGTCGGCGTGGCACTCGCCGATGTGTTGAGCGGCCTCTACGCCAGCACCGCCATTCTCGCCGCGCTCAATCGGCGTCATGCAACCGGCACGGGCGATCACATCGACATCGCCCTCCTCGACGTCCAGGTGGCGTGCCTCGCCAACCAGGCGATGAACTATCTCGCGAGCGGGACACCGCCGTCCCGGCTCGGCAACGCGCACCCAAACATCGTGCCGTATGAAGCCTTCGCCACCTCTGATGGCCACGTCATTCTTGCGGTCGGCAACGACAGCCAGTTTCGCGCCTTCTGTGACGCGAGCGGCAAACCCGAGTGGAGCCAAGACGCGCGCTTCGCGACCAACCCACAGCGCGTCGCGCATCGCGATGTGCTGGTCGCCGCGATCGCGACTGTCATGCGAACAGCGACGACCGCGAATTGGGTGACCAAACTCAACGCAGCCGGCGTGCCGTGCGGACCCGTCAACGACATCGCGGATGTGTTCGACGATCCGCACGTGCAGGCGCGCGGACTGCGGCTCGATCTTCCGCACGAGACGGCCGGCCACGTCCCGTCCGTCGCATCGCCGATCCGCTATGCGGACACCCGGTTGCCGGCTCCCAGCGCTCCGCCGACACTCGGCCAGCACACCGTCGACGTGCTACGCGACGTACTGCGCCTGACGGATCAGGAGATCGACAGGCTCAGGACCGCCGGCGCGATCTGATCCCGCCAGCTACCACTCACGCGTCGATGTATTCTTCAATTTCGCGCTTGGGCTTCGGCACGTCGGTCGAAAAGCGGCCCAGGTGTTCGATGCCGCGCGGCACGGGTCCGCCGTAGGCCCAATCCAAAAGCTCGATCGTGTGCACCACCGGCGTTTCCATGCCCGACGCGATCTGAGTGATGCAGCCGATGTTTCCGGCGGCGACGATGTCGGGCTTCACCGAGCGGATGTTCTTCACCTTGCGATCGCGCAGCTCGGTCGCGATCTCCGGCTGCATGATGTTGTAGGTGCCGGCCGAGCCACAGCAAATGTGCCCCTCGGGCACGGCCGAGACGCTGAAGCCGGCCTGCCGCAACAGCAGCCGCGGCTCATCGTTGACGCGCTGGCCGTGCTGCAGCGAGCAGGCCGAGTGATAAGCCACCCGCAACGACGACCAGCGGCGCGGCGCGCCCAGTTCGAACGCCGCCAGAAACTCGCTGACGTCGCGCGTGAGATCGGAAATCTGCTGCGCCTTCTCAGCGTAGGCCGCATCGCCTTTCAGCATGTGGCCGTAGTCCTTGACCGTGGTACCGCAGCCGGACGCGTTGATGATGATGGCGTCCACCGGCTCCTTGGCGATTTCCTTCATCCAGGCGTCGATGTTGCGCCGCGCCTGCACGTGCGCCTCGTGTTCCTTGCCCAGGTGATGAACCAGCGCCCCGCAGCAGCCCGCACCCGCCGACACCACCACGTCGACGCCGCAGCGC
>JAKAXS010000204.1 GCA_021816505.1 Pseudomonadota bacterium | reverse complement strand
TTCCGGCTGCGGCAACGATGCCGATATCTCGTGCGAGCGTCGCGGCGACTGCCGCTTGCAAGACGTCGTTGGCCGGACCGGACAAACTCATGTTGATCACTTTGGCGCCCTCGGCCGTCAGCCAATCCAACGCCGCGACAAGATCGTAAGCGTCTGCCGCGTCGCCGGCACCGGCGCGATGGAATGCGTCCGCCGCCAGAATACGCGCCTGCGGAATGACACCGCGAACGGCTGAATGAGGACGTCCGACAAGCAAGCTCGCGACACCCGTCCCGTGTGCTGCGTCGGACGCACTCCGATCAGAGCGGCGGATGGTCTTGGTGGTGATGCTCGCACCATCGAGAGCGGGGTGGGAGGGATCGACCGCCGTATCGATCAGGCCAAGCGAGACACGGCCGCTGCACGCGGCGGCCTCGCTACGCCATTCCGTCATGGCGAAGGCAGGACAATCATCGCCGCAGCCGCCGCTTTCCGTACGGTAGCGCGCGAACTGATGACGACGGTAGAGATCGTTGCTGGACGCAGTCGCCGCCGGGTCTTCACGCCGGAGTTCGCGCAGAGCTGCGGTGCGTGTGCGACCACGCGGCGCAAGAATGCGAATGACCTGCCGACCGCCCAGGAGAGCGGATTGCGTTCTCGCCTGAACCTGGAAGCCGCGACTCGTCAGGCGTTGGAGAGCTTGGTCGTTAAGCCCGACGGCGATAAGTTCGGCACGAGGCGACGACCTCCGAACGGGGCGGTCGTCATCATCGTCATCGTCATCGTCGTCATCATCTCCATCGTCATCGTCGGCGTAAGCCATCGTGACAAGCGGTTCGGCGATCACCGCCGCACCGATGCCACCGATCGCCGCCAACGCGAAGATGACCCATAAGAGGTCTCTCACAGACTGGAACCGACTCACGATAAGTTCACTCATGTGGCATCACTTTCTTTTGGCGTTCTTGGAATAAGAACGCCGAGCGCCGTTCTTATTCCAACGCCAAGACGAAAAGTTGATTGTGACCTTAAGACACCGACATTGGGTCGTACATAGGGGCCCACCGCCGAGATCGAGACGGTTCGCCCAAGCCCAGTGCGGCAACTCGAACGAAGCCGACGGTATCGTGCACCCGACGTGTGAGAAGGCTTTGGCGCGCCTCGATACTTGGTTGCCTCGCATCATGCGGACCACCTTCCCGCATCACGTCCGACGGCACGTCGTTCGGGCCAATCGTTTCCTCGACGGTCGCCGAACGTGAGAAGCCCCGTTCTCCAACAGGTGATGCGCCACCTCCCGGCGCTGGCAGCGGCGACCGGCATCGCGGCTCTGATCTGGTTCGGGACTCCAGGGCTGACATCGGCGGGGCGCGCCACGCTTCTGATTTTCGCATTGGCGATGATCGGCTGGGTGATGACGAAAGCCGACGACGTCACGATCGCGCTGGCGGCCGCGCTCGCCCTCGTGGCAGCCGGCGCCGTGACGCCCAGCACGTTCTACATGGCGCTCGGCAGCGAACTGATCTGGCTGATGATAGCCACGTTCACAATCTCTGAGGTCTTGCGACATTCGACCCTTGCCGAGCGCGCGGCCAGCTATGCGTTGCGGCGGGTTAGGACGGTGCGCGGAATGTTTCATGCACTCGCGGCGATCGTGTTCGTCACAGCATTCGTCATGCCGTCACCGTCGGCCAGAGCCGCCCTGTTCCTGCCCATATACCTGGCGGTGACCGATCTACTGAAGAGCGCGCCCATCAGCAAAGGATTGGCACTGCTCTTTCCGAGCGTCATCCTGCTCTCGTCAGCCGGCGTGCTTACGGGGTCTGGAGCACATTTGCTTGCGCTTGATCTCCTCTCGCAGGCCGCACCAACCGAGCGCATCGATTATCTGCAATGGTTGATGCTGGCGTTGCCGATCGCCCTGGCTTCTTGCCTTGCAGCGACGGAACTCATCCTTTGGATATTCGTCAGGCCAAGTGCCCAGGCACCTCTCGCCCTTGAAATGCCCAAGCCTGGCCGCCTAAGCGCAAGCCAGTGGTTCGTCACTTTGGTCATCCTGATAACGGTGATGGCGTGGGTCGCGACACCCTGGCACGGTGTGAGCATGGGGATCGTCGCGATCGCCGCCGCGGTGCTGCTTACCCAACATCAGCTAAGCGGTGTGAGCATGAAAACCGCGGTGCGCGGCGTTGAGTGGACACTCGTGCTGTTTTTCGCCGCAACCGTTTTACTCGGGCAAGCCATTGTCTCGTCGGGCGCGGGCAAATGGCTTGCCGACTCGCTGCTCGGCCACTGGAACCCGACCGGCGCTCTTGCACCCTTGGCGATCGCGTTCGGTGTGTCCGCCGTCGCGCTCTTGTCGCATCTCGTCGTGGTATCGCGATCCGCACGCGCCGCTATCCTCGTGCCGACATTCGCGCTTCCGCTGGCCGACCTCGGCTACTCGGCATCCGCGCTCGTGCTGTTGACCGTCATCGGTACCGGCTTCTGTCAAACGCTGCCCATCAGCTCCAAGACCGTCACGCTGTTCAGCCAAAGAACGGACGGCGACGCGCTGCAGACTGCGGACTTTGTCCGCCTCGCGGTCGCGCTGCTTCCAGTCATGCTCGGACTCATGCTGGTCTTCTCTCTTGCCATTTGGCCGCACCTCGGATTTCCGCTGTGGGACAGGGAATAGCTTCGAACGACAGGCGTTGTTGCTTTTACGGCGGCAATGCAAGGGTCTTCTCAAATGTCTCTCACTGTTCTCATCGCACCATCAGGTTTCAAGGAGTGCATGGACGCTCAGGACGTAGCGGACGCCATGGCTCTCGGGGTGGCACGCGCGTGGCCGGATGCGACCATTCTCAAAGCTCCGATTGCCGACGGGGGTGAAGGCTTCACGCGCTCGCTCTGCGAGGCAACCGGCGGTGAGCAGCACAAGACCGTCGTCACGGGTCCGCTCGGCGAACCAATCCCCGCCACCGTCGGACTTCTCGGCGGCTGCGACGAGCGCACTGCCGTCCTGGAGATAGCCGCGGCATGCGGTCTTTCGCTCGTTCCGCCGGCACGGCGCAATCCGTCGCTCACGACCAGTTTCGGTGTCGGCGAGCTCATCCGCAAGGCACTGGACCTGGGCGCAAGGCGCATCCTCATCGGCTGCGGCGATAGCGGCGTGAACGACGGTGGCGCCGGCCTCCTGCAGGCGCTTGGCGCCAAGCTCCTCACAGTCGACGGCAACGACATCAGCCGTGGCGCGGCGGGGCTACTCCAGCTCGATCGGATCGATCTTTCTGGCCTCGATCCCCGTCTCGCAAGGGTCCGGATCGACGTGACCGTCAACTGGCATAACGCGCTGCTCGGCCCAAGAGGCGTGTCGCGAGTTTACGGTCCGCAGAAGGGGGCAACGCCAGAACTCGTTCCGGTGCTCGAGAGGGCTTTGGAGATCTTTGCCGCGCGCGTAACGGCAGCAACAGGCATCGACGTCGGTGCCATGCCGGGATCAGGCGCATCCGGTGGCATCGGCGCAGGCCTCGCCGGATGTCTTGGGGCAAAGCTGCACCCACGCTACGACGTCGTGTTCAAGCATCTGGATCTGGACGGTCTGTTGCGACGCGCCGATCTGGTTCTCACGGCGGAAGGCGCTCTTGACGGACAGACACCCTTCGGGAAAGTCCCCGCAGAGATCGGCCGGCGTGCAGCTTCGCACGGCATCCCGGTGATCGCCTTGGCGGGAACGGTGGGCGCC
Source organism: Pseudomonadota bacterium (assembly GCA_021816505.1). Classification (GTDB taxonomy): domain Bacteria; phylum Pseudomonadota; class Alphaproteobacteria; order Rhizobiales; family Hyphomicrobiaceae; genus JAKAXS01. Next base: position 1,978 of record JAKAXS010000204.1, on the reverse strand, counting down.
GGCGCGCGCAGCAACCTCAGCCACGGTATCTCGGCCTTCGGCAGCATCCAAGTCGCACCGACGTCGTTGTCGGATGCGATGATCAACGCTGCACAACTGCTCGCCGACGCGTCTGAGCAAGCGATACGCGCGGTCGGCGCCGGTCTGGCCATTAGCGCCAATCACCGTCGTCAAACGCTAGGTCGTGGTACCCGTAGAAGCAGCCGAGTTTCCAAGGCCATGGAATCTGGAACGGCCAGCAGCCAAGCCTACTATCGCGTTCGGCAGAGCCGTTTGTCGCAACTATCCGTCTGATGATTCATTTTCGACGCGGGCCAAGGCGAGCGGAGAAGCGCACCAATCTGACTACACGTCCGGATTGAAGGCCTGAAGAAACACCAAATCTGGGTCTGTGATACCTTCCTCGCGCAGAGCGGAAGCAACAGCGTTCGCGACCGATGGATTTACCGCGAGATAGAGTGTCTTGACCTGCTTTGATAAAGCAGCGGGCGCCTTGATTGCTTTACCGCATACCTGCTTGCCTTGAAGGTACGGGCTTCGATCCACGAAGCATTGAATATCGTCAGGGCGCGACAATGCCGAAAAGACATACATGCCGTAGAACCCCGCTCCATAGACAGCCGCAGGCGTGCCGGCCCGGCCTTCCGCTTCGCGCAGCCGATCTCCGGCCGATTGCCAATACTCTCCCAGCTTCTTCGCCAATACCGTCTCGCGCACTTTAACATCGCTCGGCTCCGACTGGCCCGTCTTGCCGGCCTTGACGACGAGTGCACCTCGATGAGCCTCCACGTCGATCGCGATATTGGAAAAACCCGCACGACGCAGCGCGTGTCGCATGGAGGAAACCGTGAAATGATTGACGTGATCTACGACGATAAGATCGCCGATGTTGGTCAAAGCATAGGGCACAACCGCGTAAAGCTCGCCTGTCGGCCCAAGTAGGCGATGGATCGACTCGAGTGCGCGAACGGGATCGGTTATGTGCTCCAGGGAAAAATACGACGTAACGAGTTGGAATGTGCCAAACCACTCCTCCGGTATCGTGTGCACCGCGCGATTGGACTTCTCGGCAATCGAATCCCAGAACGACTCATAGTTTTGGCTGACGTCGAACAGGTAGATCTCAACGTCTGGACGATCTTTCCGCAAGCGACGCATCATCGTCGCCTTCGCACATCCAAAGTCCAGGACCCGCGAGCCAGGCTCCAAGCGAACTTTCTGGTTGAAGACCGTGGACTGATGCTCGTTCCTGTACGTCACCTGACCACCGCGCACCTCGTACACCTGATCTTCGTCGTCGCTTCCAACTGAAATCCGATAATTGTCGGCGTAAAACTGTTGAGTGTCCGGCAACGGATCACTCATCACGTGGCCGCAGGTGTCGCAAAGCCAAACCCGGGTTTTGGCCTCCAACATTTCACCCATAGAAGTGATCGAAGCGGTCGAAGCGGATTCGTAGATCAAAGCGACGCTTGGATTGTCACAGACCGAACAGGGCATTGTCTCTCCAGAACGTATGCGTGACTGCCCGCCGGGCACTTTCTACGTTGGCAGTTCGAGAACAAGTTCCGGATGGACCTTCCCGAAATCGACGCCCGTCGCAAACGAACCTTTCCAACCGTGGCGAACACCTGTCGGCTCGTTGAAATCGAAGTATCTCAGCTGCATTGACCAGCGGGATCTCTGCCCGACATTTTGCCCCGATGCATGAAGCACCAGGAAGTCCATGATCACGAGGTCACCGGGCTTCGTGAGGGGGCTGACCTGAGAGAACTGACTGACGAGGTTTTCTTCATCACGAAGTATCAGGGAATATGCACCCGACTTGTCGGGGTTCTTGGGATCTTTCGTATAGACCGGTACGGCGCCGATTTTGTGCGAGGCCACAGCAATCTTGAACGGTCCCAGATCAGGCGTGATCTCGACCAGAGGGCTGCAGTACACAAGGCCGTTCAGGCTCCTGAGCTGCCTAGGATAT
>JAKAXS010000203.1 GCA_021816505.1 Pseudomonadota bacterium | reverse complement strand
ATCTGGCGATTGGCAATCACCCGCGCGTCAACCTTGCGGCTCGAAAGTGTCGACACATGCGCCGCTAGTGCTTTCGGGTAACCGAGCCGCAGTAAACCACCTATTGGAGTATCCGGCTTTAGCCCGCGCTCTTCGACAAAGTGCCGGAGCGCTGTCACAAAGTTTGGTAAAGAGGCTTCTGTCGGTAGACCGGGCTGTCCGGCGCGCTCCCGCATCACTTCAATCAGCTTCTCAGTCGTCAAGCATGTCATCACCATTAGGCGTCTCCGCGCCCTGCGCCGCTGCTGACTGGGGATCCGGCTCTCATGAAGCGAGCTCGGCACGAGATAATGAGAAAAACCCGTATCTATTTGTTTTTGCCGCTTATTTTGTCTCATGTTCCACATCCTCACGTTGCGAAGACGGAGGTCGTGGACTTCATTAATTGTCGCGGCTGCCGCTGGTTCTTCCCGACGCTGTGGCCTAATCTGTCAGCAAACGCAGAGCTGTTTGTTGTTGTTGTGCTGCGTATAGCGAGTGGGAACTTAAATCCTGGAACCGAGGTCCTCCGCTACCTGAAGCGTATGACCTCAGCTGCGCGTGCCAAACGGAGGGGGGCGAGAGCCTTCTACGATTCACCAATCGGCTTGACGAGAGTCCCCATGCCAGGAGAGGACCCCTCACGCGACCCGGCGCGATGCATCCATGCACTGCATTTGCAGCGGCCTGACATCCCTGCGGATTCCCGAATCGGCAGACGCGTCTTACCGCCGTCGAACACCACATTGGAGACTCAAATGAAGAGATCGGACAGCGCTCAATCAGGCGTCATGGTGCAACTCGACCGCGGGCAACGCCGACTCATCGCGACCAAGCCATTCTCGCCGGATCTAGATGTGCTGATTCTTCACGAAGCACCCGTGATCTCGGCGCCGCAGCGACTACTTCCCGCGTATCGCGCGTGGCTAATCGTTCGCCAGATCATCGAGGACCCAGCAAAGCGCAAGTGGATGACCGAAAGGAATTTCTCGGTTACACGGCAGACGTGGGACACCGAGGATCAGTCATTTGCGCAAGAGATTCATAGCGTATGCGGCATAGATCCGCAAACTACGCAAGAGCTCTACTTCTCAGTCGCTACCAACCACGCCGCTTATTGGGACGAAGACGGAATCAAAGCTGGTTCTGGCCTGTTTGAGACCCTATGCTTCACGAATCACTCGTGCGCCCCAAACGCTGCGGTCGGACCACTCGCTCATCACCGCGGGACGGCACTTGTTGCGATTAAGCCAATTGCACCGGGCGAGGAGATCACCTGGGACTACTTTTCGCCGAACGACATGTCCACTCTTGGGTTTTCCGATAGACAACAGTTGATCCGAGAGACTTATGGATTCCAATGCCAATGCGACCGATGCCTACGCCATCAGTAAGCCCGGCTGTTCCGTTCGCACATACGGAACCACTGAACAGCCGATGACAACTACTGCGAGCCTGCCGAATTTTCCTATTTGGACTTTGCGGGCTGTACTTGTCTGAAAATCTATCGCCGTGACCCTCCAGCGCAGAATGTGCCTCATCATTACAGGACTACAAGAGTGGGAAGTCCGCCGTTATTGTTCGCGCAGCCGATTGTCACATCAGCGGTTTCCGCCTAATTGATGTTAGGGCTCGAAGATGCGTGCCGACCGGCTCAACTTCCTCGTTGACTCATTTGCCAGATCGCACGACAGTGCATGACTGAAGTTAGCGTCACGCCAATATGCGAATGCCGCGAGCCACCCTGCGGCCGCTCTCTGGTCACGTGCCACGGCTCTCGATAGACGTAAGAGCGAACCGCACAGACACGGGAATACGATTGGTCCAGTATCAATCTGATCACACCCCGTGGCCGAACTGGCGCCTCCGGGCCGTAAGCGGCGTCAGCCACTGGCACTCTTACGAGGACGAGATGTCCGTTATGATGCCCAGCCACCGCACCGTGGGCGCAATACAGTGACGCCGTTCGCAGGGGGATAACTCAGGTAGATGCTACGGTAAGGCCGCTAGGAGGTGACTCACGTGCGCATGTCGTTGGCCGTTGCCCTGTACTGCATTCTTCTCGGCGGGTGCTCAAAACATCCAGTTAACTCAGCTACCAACGCAGTGAGCGCCGTATCGTTGCACATCATGAGAAACCTTGTTGAGAAGAACGCCTCACACCAGACTGACGGGCTTATCCGCAATCTGCAGCAACGCTCTAGCTGCCAGCGATATATCGATGCGCTACGTAAAGCAGGCCAGGGATCCCCCTATGAAGGCGCAACAGAGTACCGGATCGCGCGTGTCTACAAGGACGCTCAGCACGCTGGATGTGAGAAGCTGGACTGACCCCCGCGCGACCCACAGTCCTGGTACGAAACCCGCCACTCTTCGAAAGCGGTCTCGCTTGAAAAGTCCGGCATTCGGGCGAATTCGCGTTTTACGAGTCGTCGCCACCATGGCGCACCCGTTGCAGGCTCTTCTTACATCTTGGCGCGTCGTCCTTTGCGCAATCGTTCTTCCGCATATAGGGCAAGTTCCTTGGCCTTAGCACCGGGGCGCTCCTGCGCTGCGTGCTCCACGGCTGCTTGCACACTCGTACCACTGTATCCACGACTGACGAGTACATTGCGGGCGCGCTGCTTGTTTTTCCGCTCAGCGCTTTCTTGCACGTGCGCCAACAGCATACACTCCTCGCTGCAGTAGCGCTTGCGGCCCTTCTGCAGGAAAAAATTGTCACACACTCGATACCTGCAATGCACCAGATCGCGACGGAGTTCCTCATTCAATAGAAGTGTCTCTATCAGGCCCCTTAGCGATGCGAGGTCCGGTAGCACGCCGTGATGCCTCCAGATTGCACCTGCTGCGGTCCGCTCTAGCGCGGTCGTCCATTTCATCTGTGACGTTCGCTGACGCACTTCGTTCAGAAACTGTTGTGACGGATTCGCAAAATCCGGGTCACTGGCCGAAGAAGGGCCGTCGATTGCTACCACAAATAGCTCCCGCAGCCGTTCCTGCTCTATGGGCCGCACCGCCCCCGGGTGGGTAAATTCCTCAAGCATCGCTGCGCCACACGTTCGGTTGGCGAAGCTGATTAGATACTCAAGCAGCCCTCGTGCGCTGCGTATGTCGTGCCCCGCAATCGGGCCATAAACGCGCTCAAGTTCCGCAGGCAGATGGAACACCGGCCCAGTAGTCGCCACTTTCATCCGGCTCCCGTCTTTACTCGTGAGTCACAAGCGAACAGTGCTAACGCATATGTCACCATCGCACTTTCTTTCATTGGTGACTCCTGTTCAGACGTTACTACACGATGTCCTGTTAAGCAACTTCTGGAAGAGCCAACCGCATGCGTGTCATACAGCAGTTCATTGAGCCGCTCAGAGCGGAAAAGCACAGATCTACAGCTGCGTCCGACCGCAGCCAAGCTCGAATCTACACAGCCGCGCATCCTCTCCGGGGTGTGCGAGCTCCTAGTCACCGGCGGTGCCCCACGCAAGACTTGATCGCGACGTTGATGAGATTCCGTGCGGAGCGCGGGGCACCTCAGCACCCGCCGTCACCGTACCGAGCGTCTTCGGACCTTTGGTACAGGCACACGTCGAATTTGACAATGCGAGGACGCGCGTTCCCTGCCCTCGCGATTGGAACCAAGGGACGTGAACTTTACCCTTTCACGCACAACAGGGAGGACGCGTGATGACAACAAAGCGTGCCGCTGACGCCCTGAACTTTCCGGCAGTGTGTGAGATCGATCCAATCCCAGTCACGTTGAATGTAAATGAATCAACGTCGCCCGGAAAACTACACTGCGGAACGTTACCGGACAGTACCACGTCTTCGCACACAAATGGTGCCGTACCATTTGAGATTCAGCGACTCGACGAAATCTGTGTCTCGTCGCGACGCGCAGTCGTGCAGGGACTCGGATTTGACGAGGGTGCAGTCGCCGCGATTGTTGGTGCGCCGAACAGCGGAAAGACCGCCTTGGCGGTAAGTTTGGCGATTGCTGCCGCAAGCCGGTCCGAGCGCTGGCTGGATCTGAAGGTCGCCGGTGGCCCGGTCCTCTATTTTGCCGCTGAAGCACCAGCCTCCGTGAAAGCGCGTGCTCGCGCCGCCGCCGCTCTCATCGAGCCCCCGCGGAGCGGCGCATTCTATCTCAGCGGCGCAGTCCCCGAGATCGGTGGCGAGGTGACTACCGAAGTCGACACCGAACGGGTGATTGCAAGTATTTCCGCAGTACAGACCACCGAAGGTGAGCGCGTATGCCTGGTCATATTTGACACCCTTGCGAGCTGTCTCGGGGGCGGCGATGAGAACAATGGCGGAATGCTCCGCCTGGTCGCATCCGCAAAGCGAATCGCTGCCTGCACAGGCGCATGCGTGGTCTTGGTCCATCATCCGAGCAAAGGCGACAGTGCCACGCTTCGGGGGCACGGAAGCTTATCCGCAGCGTGCGATAGCATCATCCGTATCGATGAACATCCCGGCGGCTTACGAATCGCGACTCTCGCGAAGGCACGTGATCACGCGACACAGCTCCATCTGCGTTTCGAGCTTGAGACTGTAACACTTCCCGAACGCGATACCTTCGGCGATCCCCTCAGCACTATCGTCGTCCGGCCCTCACGCCAAGCCGCCCCACGACCACGTCCCACTGGACAGCGTCAACGGGAACTCATCGCCGAGCTCGAACGTCGTTATCGCGCTGGCGAGCGATCATGGGACGACACGACGGTGTGCAGAGCGGGACGCGCGCTCGGTATGCACCGGAACAGTTTACGGGATGCCCTACGAGGTCTGCAGAAGGCGGGATATCTCCTCGGCCCGCCTGATCAACTCAGCTTGAAATTTCCACCGGAAAGTGCGCCGGCGTCTGCTAAGTCATGACGCTGCTGCATGAATGCCTGCACGAACGCACGGCCCCTAAAGGGGCCTCGTGCATTTCGTGCAAGCTTGCATGCTGGTGCACAAACTGAGCGAAACCGAAATTCGAGCTCGTGCGTGCATTTCGCAAATTTCGGAACACGCCAGCTTAAAAAACTGCCGTCCGCCACCCGCTTCGGTTAACGAAGCTATCCGCCTTCTCCAAGACAGCTCATTCGCCGCTCCTTCGGCGATCCACGGCGCTGCGCAATCTTCTGAGGCTCTCGTTCCATTCAGACCGGTCACTTCTCCTCAATCTCCCCGCGGCGGCGCATATACCGAACAACATTCCGCCGGAGCCGTTGTGACGCCCCACTCGATGCGAGTCCATCAGTTCTGCCGGAACGCGCCATCCCGAGGTATACCACAAACGTCCTCGCTTGGTTTACTTGGCGCATATTTTGGGCTTCCGACGCCGCTCCCGCGCATTGTGACAGGTTACTCACGGGAGGGCACACGACCGCCTGTGGATAAGACATCAAAATCAGTGCGCGGTCGAACACCCATTGTCCTCACTGCAGGGCTGGCTCGCCCTCTCGATGCCGACCATGCTATCGCCTATCTCCAAGCGCGGCCCAGCGAGCCGTGAACCCAGTCTAAGGATTACCCATGTCACGCAGATTGCGTCTTTTATGCGGTAGGTCTCAGACTCGCTCCGCGTACCGATCTAGGATTAGCATTCAGCGTAGCGTCTCCTTAGGACCAATGGCACTTACTTAACGGCAAGCGCCGGGAGCACCTGACGGTAAGGCTTTGAAAGGTATGGGGAAAGGCTGGC
>JAKAXS010000202.1 GCA_021816505.1 Pseudomonadota bacterium | reverse complement strand
GGCAGGTTCGGTCGGCGGCGGTGGCGGGTTGGCGCCCGTCCCCTCGCCGAACTCCGCCACCGGCATCGGCGTGAGCGCGATCTCGGCGATCTTGAAGCCGTTCTCCTCTACGACGGGAAACTCGGTCGCCTTGGTCGGGCCGATCGTTTCCATGACCACGCGGCTCTTGCCGGCTTCGAACTGGCCGCTGTGATAGCGCTCAACCAGACCATGCCCGGCACTGCCCGGCTTGGGCGGTGGCAGGCTGGCGCCCGTCAGTTCGACGATGACGCGATAGGGGCTTGCCAGCGTGAAGACGCGGACGCCGACGGCGCCGCGCAGCCGGAGCCGGGCGATGGTCGCCGAGCGATCACCTGTGAGCGTGAGTTGTGCCTTGGGTTCGGCCGCCGGCTTCTGACGTGCCTTCTGGGTTGGCTCAGCCGTTCCGGCCGCACCCTCCGGCTTGGCGACTTCGGCGCCCCAGGGGTCGGCGCCCGCCGCCTGTGCAGTGCAATGCAGAGCACAAACCAATACCGCCGCTACGCACAGTTCTACCGTTCTCGATCGCAATCCACTGCCCTCATCAGCGCTCGCCCACCTGCGAAAATACCGTTCATTAACCGATTGTTAGCCTCAAAATCGTGGCGAGAGCGCAACTTGGCGGATGCAACCGGTCCCTCGCGGGTTCATTTACCACATTGCACTTGCTTCGTGCGGGGGAAAGCCGTACAAAAATCGCACCGCTTTCCGGTGGGTTCGCCCTTTAGAAGCGAACGCAGGCGTTTGGTTGCTGGGCCAAGCTGGTCCGCCCCTGTCCTGTGGCTCGCGCTTTCACCGGGTGACTTTTCTGGATTGTGGATTGCGGGTGATGTACCACCGTGTGGACGTTGCCGCGCCGCCAGGCTGAGGCCAGGGCGCGCACGTTTTAGCCCAGGATCATCGCTCGCTGCTCGCGTTTCAGGAAATTCGAGCGCGCTGGTAGCCCATGGAAAGGTGGGGGGCGCGCTCCGCAAGCCGCGGAAGCAGGTTGTGCATGCCCAGCACCCTCACCCCGCCGATCAACATTTGTGGCCTGTCGCGCCGAATTGGCGCGGCACCGAACCACACGAAAGACCATGACGAATAAACGCATGTCGTCTGTCCGCACCACGAGCCCCCTCCGGGGCCGCGGTGATCTGCGCCCGGCATTGCCGGCGCCGGCGGCGACGCGCGCACCCTTCCATCTTCCATTTTCGCAACTTGAAACAGATGCGCGCGCCAGCGGATGGCGTTTCGCCAGGTGCATGCCGAGGCATGCCCGGACCGGTGGGCCAAGCCGCCCGCGCGCCAAGGAACAACCATGTCCAACAATAAAATGCTTATCGATGCCACCCACCCCGAAGAGACACGGGTGGTGGTTCTCAGGTCTGGCCGCGTAGAGGAGTTCGATTACGAAAGCGCTGCGCGGAAACTGCTCCGCGGCAATATCTACCTCGCGAAGGTGACGCGCGTTGAGCCGTCGCTGCAGGCCGCTTTCGTCGAATACGGTGGCAATCGCCACGGCTTCCTGGCCTTCAACGAAATCCATCCCGACTACTACCAGATCCCGATGGCCGACCGGCAGGCGCTCCTCGACGAGGAAGCTGAAGCCGAGGCTCGCGAAGAGGCTGAAGTCGACGCACACGCCGAACGCCTCGCCCGCCGCCAGCGCAACCGCGGCGACGATCGCCAGCGGCACTCGCGCCCGCGCAATGCTCCAGGCAACGGCGAACAGCCGCGTATCGTGGACGACGTGCGCCGCGCCGGCGACAACGACGATCATGCGCCCGAGGGCGACGAGGAGCGTCCCGAGACGGACGAGCCCACGACGCTGGCTGAGCGCGCGCACACTGGCGACGACGTTCTGTCCGAAGACGTCTCGACCGTCGAAACGGTCGACGACCGCGAGCACAACGACGACGATGCCTCGGACGACGAGGACGATCGCGGCGACGAGGACTCCGGCGAGGATGGCGACGACGATTCTGGCGAGGACGGCGACGGCGAGGACGACGATAGCGATGGCGGCCGCGACGAGGCGGCGAATTCCAGCGAGGGCGACTCCGCGGAAGGCAACATCGAAGTCGTTGCACCCGCAGCAAAGGGCCCCGATGTCGAGACCGTCGAGCAGGTCGGCGCAGAAGATGCGCTCGAGGAACTGCCGTCGCGCCCGCGCCGCCGCCCGCGCAGCTACAAGATCCAGGAAGTCATCAAGCGGCGCCAGGTGATCCTGGTGCAGGTGGTCAAGGAAGAACGCGGCAACAAGGGCGCCGCGCTGACGACCTACCTGTCGCTTGCCGGCCGCTACACCGTTCTCATGCCGAACACGGCACGCGGCGGCGGCATTTCGCGCAAGATCACGCAGCCGCAGGACCGCAAGCGCCTGAAGGCCATTGCCCAGGAGCTCGAGGTTCCGGAGGGCATGGGCCTGATCATCCGCACGGCCGGCGCGGCGCGCACCAAGCAGGAGATCAAGCGCGATTTCGAATACCTGCTGCGCTTGTGGGAGAGCGTCCGCGATCTCACGCTGCAGTCGACGGCGCCGAGCCTCGTCTACGAGGAAGGCAATCTGATCAAGCGGTCGATCCGCGATCTTTATAACAAGGACGTCGACGAGATCGTCGTCGCCGGCGAAGAGGCCCATCGCGACGCGCGTGACTTCATGCGCATGCTGATGCCGAGCCACGCCAAGAACGTGCTGCAGCACGCCGAGCCCGAGCCGCTGTTCACCCGCTTCGGCATCGAGCGGCAGCTGAACGCCATGTTCAGCCCGTACGTGACCCTGCGTTCCGGCGGGTATCTGGTGATCAACCAGACCGAAGCGCTGGTGGCGATCGACGTGAACTCCGGCAAGTCGACGCGCGAATTCTCGATCGAGGAAACCGCGCTCAACACGAACCTGGAGGCCTGCGATGAAGTCGCGCGCCAGCTGAAGCTGCGCGATCTCGCCGGCCTTGTCGTGATCGACTTCATCGACATGGAGGAGAAGCGCAACAATCGCGCGGTGGAGCGGCGCCTGAAAGACGCGCTGCGCTTCGACCGCGCGCGCATCCAGCTCGGCCGCATCAGCCATTTCGGCCTGATGGAAATGTCGCGCCAACGCATGCGCACTGGTGTGCTGGAAGGCTCGACGTCGCAGTGCCCGCACTGCCAGGGCACCGGCATCATTCGTTCGACCGAGAGCGTGGCTCTCGCCGTGCTGCGCGGCCTGGAAGACGCGCTGATGGCCGGCGCGCGCACGTCGCTCGTCGCCACCACCACGGCGACGGTGGCGCTCTATCTGCTCAACAACAAGCGTCCGTACATCAACGAGATGGAGGCGCGTCACGGGCTGACGATCACCATCCAAGCCAGCGACAAGCTGCAGGGCGCCAACTTCAATATCGAGAAGGGCCATGCCGCCGGCCCGCCGGCTGGCGCCTCACGCCGCCCGGCACGCTCGGCCGCGGTCAACATGGACTGGGGTTTCGAGGGCGAAGGCGAGGCGGACGAGGAAACCTTCGAGGAGGAAGCCGAGGCCGAAGCCAGCGAGCCGCGCAATGGCCGCGGCAACGGCCACTCGCACGAGGCGCGTGGCAACGGCGAGGGTCGCGAGGAAGGTGGCCGTCGCAGACGCCGCCGGCGTCGCGGACGTCGCGGCGAGCGTGATGACAACGGCGGACGCCAGAACTTCGACGGCGAGACGTCGCGGGACGAAGACGATGACGTGGTAGAGGCCGGTCAGGACCGTGAGCAGCCGCGCGATGACGCCGGGAACGGCGACGACGACGCGCGGGGCCCGGACGACGTTTCCGAGAACGGCGATACGGTTGAGGCGCGCGAGGGCCGTGAAGGCCGCCGCCGCCGTCGTGGCCGCCGCGGCGGCCGCCGTGGCCGTGATCGTGGCGAGGGCCGCGGATCGCAAGATCAAGCTGCCGCAAACAATGGCACCGCCGACTTCAGCGATGAAGACGACGCCGGCGCTCGCGCCGAGGATGACAATGGCCGCCAGGAGGATGCTGCGCCCAAGGTTGCAGCGACCGAGCGCGAGCCGGAGATCGAGCATGTCCAGGCTCCGGCAGCCATGCAGGTGCCGATCGCGCCTCTTCCTGTCGAGGCAGAGGCCGAGCCTGCGCCAGCACCTGCACCTGCACCGCGGGCACGTCGGTCAAGCACGTCGAGCGAGCCGAAGCTGGAGCGCGTCGTGGTGAGCACCGACGAGGTGGCTGTCCAACCGGTCGTCGAAGAAGCTGCGGCTACGGCGACCCGACGTGGCTGGTGGCAACGGCGCTGAAAGTACTGACGAAACATCCGCCTATCGTGGCGGAGCGGAGGGGCCGGACACACGTCCGGCCCCTTTTGCGTTGTGCCAAACCGTCTCAGCGTTCGGCCCCAAGGCTTTGACGCAGTTGGTCGCAGGACGGTCGCCGCGCCACATTTTGAACACAGCCCGCTGGTCGGTAGCGCGATTGGTAACCCCGGGGTTAAACCAGGGACACCGTCAAGGATCGCGCAGACGATTTGAAACTGAGAAACGGCGCCAGCAAGGATGCTGGAAAGTTTGTGTATCAGCGCATCGCGCCACGGGGGGTGGGGATTACGCATCTTCAAGCTGATTACTTCGACAAGAGAAGAAAACTTCCTGTCGAAGTCAGACCTTGATGGCGGATGCATTCTTGGGGACTATCATGAGCAAAGCAATTATCGCGTCAGTACTCGGTCTGGCGATGTCCGCGTTCGCGTTCGGCGGCGCGCAGGCAGCCGTTCACGGCGTCTTCGGTGACGGTTATTCCGACCGTGCCCACTCTGCCGGCAGCTACAGCAACGGCGGCAAGAAATATTCGGCAAAGCGTTCCGGCAAGCGCTACGGCTCGCGCCATTCCGGCAAGCGTCACGCCAGCCGCAAGCGCGGTGGCAGCCGTCACGCACATTCCCACGGCGGCGGCGGTACCTCGCGCAGCTGCCTGCAGGCTTCGGCCCGCGCATTGCTGAACCGCATCGAGAGCCAGTTCGGCGCGGTGTCGATCGTTTCGACCTGCCGTCCGGGCGCGGTGATCGCCGGCAGCGGCAAGCCGTCCAAGCATCGCTACGGCCTCGCGATCGACTTCAACGCTCCCTCCGGCAAGAAGGGCGCAATCGTTTCCTGGCTGATCAAGAACCACCACTCGGGTGGCACCATGACGTACGCCGGCATGAACCACATCCACGTGGACGTCGGCCCGCGCTTCGTGTCGCTGGGCGCCGGTGGCCGTCGCCGCGGCTAATCCCTAGCGACGCTCAGTCTGTTCAAGTTTTGAGACGCGGCCAGGCTCGCAAGCGCCTGGCCGCGTCTTGCATATCGGCGGTGCTCCCGGCGTACGAGAAGCGGACGTACTGGTGCCCGCGGGCGGCGTCGAAGTCGATGCCCGGGGTGGCGGCGACGCCGGTTTCGCGCAGCATCTCGGCGCAAAACGCGCGGGAGTCGTCCGTCAGATGGGCGACATGGGCATAGAGGTAGAATGCACCGTCGGCCGGTACGATGTCGGTGAACCCGGCTTTGGGCAGTTCCTCGAGAAGCAGATCGTGGTTGGCGGCATAGACGCTGCGGTTCGCTTCCAGCTCCTCGCGGGCGTCGAATGCGCCCAGCGCCGCCATCTGCGCAATGGCGGGCGGCGCGATATAGAGGTTCTGGGCCAGCCGCTCAACGACGCGGACGAGCCCCGGCGGCACGATCAGCCAGCCGACTCGAGATCG
>JAKAXS010000201.1 GCA_021816505.1 Pseudomonadota bacterium | reverse complement strand
CCAGGTATTGCGCGATGGCGGTCTGCTCGTGCACCAGCGTGCCGTCGTGAACGATGGCCGGAACCTTGCCGTGAGGATGCGGATTGTCGCGGTCCAAGCTGCCGCTCGCATCGCCGCGCCGGATGTCGACGATTTCGATGGCATACGGCCTCCCGATCTCTTCCAGCAGCCAGAGAGCATTGAAAGAGCGCGAGCGAGGGGCATGAAACAGAGTGACTGTCATCGGGGCGTCCTATCGTGAACGAGAGGCCGTCATCGTGGCCGTGACCCACGGTGCAATTGTGACCGTCAGACCTCGATGCCCTCGGCCTTCGCGAAGCGCAGGATCTTCGAGCGGATGCTGCCGGTGCTGTCGCGCATCAGCTCGTTCAGCAGAGCCGTGATGCTGCGGCTGTCGAGGTTGAGGATCATCGACTTCACCGGCCCGATCGACGCCGGCGGCATCGAGATCGAGCGGAAGCCAAGCCCGATCAGAACCATCGCCTCGATCGGCCGTCCCGCCATCTCGCCGCAGACGGTCACCGGCACGTCATGCCTCTTGCACGCCTTGACGAGCGACTTCAGCGCGCGCAAGGGCGCGACCGAGAGGCTGTCGTAACGGTTGGCGACATACGAATTGCCCCGGTCCGCGGCGAACAGGAACTGCAGCAGATCGTTGGAGCCGACGGAGATGAAGTCCACCTTCTGCAACAGCTGATCGAGCTCGAACAGCACGCTGGGCACTTCCAGCATCGCACCGAGCTTCAGCTTCTTCGGCCCCTGGTGGCCGAACTTGCGCATGCGCGTGCGCTCTTTATTCACGAGTGCGCGGATCTGGTCCATCTCTCCGGCGGCCGAGACCATCGGCACCATCAGATGCAGTTCCTGGCCGGCGGCCGCGTGAAGAAACGCGCGCACCTGGCTGCGGAACAGCGCCGGCCTGTCGAGCGACATGCGGATCGCGCGCCAGCCGATTGCCGGGTTCTCTTCCTTCGGATGCCGAAGATACGGCAGCTCCTTGTCGCCGCCGATGTCGAGCGCGCGGAATACCACGGGCTTGCCGTCGGCCTGCTTCAGCACCGCGGAGTAGGCCTCGATCTGGCGCTTCAGCCTGGGAAGCGTATGCGACAGCATGAAATGCAGCTCGGTGCGGAACAGACCCACGCCGTCCGCGCCGGATTCCTGCAGGTGCGGCATGTCCACCAGCAGGCCCGCATTGATGTTGAGCGAGATGCGCTTGCCGTCCTTGGTCACGGCGGGCACGTCGCGGAGCGCTTCGTACTGACGCTGACGCCGCGCCCGGAAGCGCACCTTGTCCGTGTAGGCGGCGATCACGTCCTGCGACGGCCGCAGATGCACCTGGCCCGACACGCCGTCTACGATTGCCGCGTCGCCCGCGCTGACGCGCTCGATCGCGCCGATTGCGCCGCCCACCGCCGCGATGCCGAGCGCCTTGGCCACGATTGCCACGTGGCTCTGCCCGCTGCCGTCTTCCACCACGAGCCCGCGCAGCTTCGACTGATCGTAGTCGAGCAGTTCCGCCGGCCCCATGTTGCGCGCGAACAGGATCGTGTCCGGCGGCAACTCGTCGTGATTGTCCGTCGATTTGCGTCCCGAAAGGATGCGCAGCAGCCGGTCGGACAGATCGTCGAGATCGCGCTGGCGTTCTTGCCAGAATGCATCGCCCGTTCGCAGCATGCGCGTGCGCGTCGAGTTCTGCACCCGCTCAACCGCGGCATCCGCCGTCAGGCCGCTCTGCACCGCTTCACGCAGCCGCCGTTCCCAGCCGCGATCGTGCGCGAACATGCGATAGGCTTCCAGCACGTCGCGGTGCTCGCCGTCGTTGGCCAAAGTCTCGTGCGCGAGCAACTCGTCCAGCGAGGCGCGCAGCTCCAGCATGCCGGCTTCCAGCCGCCCCATCTCGGCGACGGGATCGTCCGCCATCAGCTTCTTCACGACGATGCGCGGCTCGTGCAGCACCACGTGACCGAGCGCGATCCCGTCTGAGATCGCATGGCCCTTGATGACCGCGGAAATCGATTTGGAAATCTCGAACTCGGGTTCCGACCCCGCCACCGCGCCCGAGATGAGGTTCTCGGCCACGACCATCGCGGTCGCTTGCAGAACCTCGACGTCCTCGTCGGAGTACTCCTTCATCGTGCGGTTCTGCACGACGAGCACGCCGAGCACGTCGCCCGAGCGCCGGATCGGCACCGCCAGCAGCGAGTGATAGAGTTCTTCGCCCGTCTCCGGCCGGTACGAGAACGACGGATGCTTCGGCGCGTCGGACTCGTTGATCGTGATGTTCAGTTCCGACACGCGCCCGACGAGGCCTTCGCCGCGTTTCATGCGCGTCTGATGCACGGCGGTTGCGTTCAGGCCCTCGGTCGCGAACAGCTCCAGCGAGCCGTCCTGCCGCTTCAGATAGATGGAGCAGACGTCCGTCACCATCACGCCGGCGACAAGGTGCACGATCTTGTCGAGCCGCGACTGTCCGTCGCCGGGCTCGGCCATGATCTCGCGCAGGCGCCGCATGATGACACGCAACGCCGGCTGAGAGGCGATCACTCGCGGCTCGTCACCACGCTCCGAAGGCATAACCTACCGCCACATCGAACTGCCGCACACGGCAGGCCGAACCATGAATTTCCGTGCCGGCGCGCAATCTTAGCAACGCGTCGACCCCATAAATGAACTCTTAAGGCCGCGATCAGTCCGCGTCGAGGCCGTACAGTGAATGAAGTGTGCGCACCGCAAGCTCCGCGTAGGCCGCGTCGATGAGCACGCTGATTTTGATCTCGGACGTCGAGATCGCAATAATGTTGATGCCTTTGTCGGAAAGCGCCTTGAACATTTTTGCGGCAACGCCCGCGTGGCTGCGCATGCCGATGCCGATCACGGAGATCTTGGCGATGTCGGCCGACGCCGAGATGTCGAAGTTGCCGATATCCGATTTCGCAGCCTTCAGCACCTCCAGCGCCCGCGGCAGCACGTTGGCCTGAACCGTAAACGTCATGTCCGTATGCCGGCCGTCGGCGGCCACATTCTGCACGATCATGTCGACGTTGATCGACGCGTCGGCCAGCGGCCCGAAGATGCGCGCGGCAATGCCCGGTTTGTCTTCGACCTTGAGCATGGTGATCTTGGCCTCGTCCTTCGCGTAGGCGATGCCGCTGACGATGTGCGTTTCCATGATCTCATCCTCGTCGCAAACGATGGTGCCGATGTCTTCCAGGTTGTCGAGGCTGACGGCGCGCATCTTGTCCGGCGCCACGAAGCTCGACAGCACGCGCAGCCGCACGTGATTCGTCATCGCCAGTTCGACCGAGCGGGTCTGCAGCACCTTCGAGCCGGACGAGGCCATCTCCAGCATCTCTTCATAGGAGATCTTGGGCAGCCGCTGCGCCTTGGAGACGATGCGCGGGTCGGTCGTATAGACGCCGTCGACGTCGGTGTAGATGTCGCAGACGTCGGCCTTGATGGCCACGGCGATCGCGACCGCGCTGGTGTCCGAGCCGCCGCGTCCGAGCGTGGCGACGCGATTGCGGTCGGGCTCCAACCCCTGGAAGCCTGTCACGACGGCGACCTCGCCTTGCGCGAGACGCTCGCGCAGTGCGCCGCCCTCGATGCCGGAGATGCGCGCGGAGCCGTGGGCCGCGCTGGTGTGGATCGGTATTTGCCAGCCTTGCCAGGAGCGCGCCTGCAGGCCCATCGACTGCAGCACGATGGCGAGCAGACCGGCGGTGACCTGTTCTCCGGTGGCGACGACGGCGTCATATTCGCGTGCGTCATGCAACACGGAGGCTTCGCGCACCCAGGAGACGAGCTGGTTCGTCGTGCCGGCCATGGCGGACACGACGACGGCCACCTGATTGCCGGCGTCGACCTCACGCTTGACGTGACGCGCCACGTTGCGGATGCGGTCCACGTCGGCAACCGACGTGCCGCCGAATTTCATAACGACAACGGCCATGAGCCTCTCTCGCCCGGGTAGTCAAGATGCGGTCCGTGCCTGCCGCCCGCGTGCGCAGAGGCCTGGAGAGCCGGCGCAAAACCAAACAGCATGGGTCAGGATTGCCGTCAGACGGCGCGCACCTCATACCGGCAAGTTGCGAAAATCGCAACATTTGTCGCCAACTTTGTTTCTATTTCGGACGCGGAAGTTCCTATAACGGCAGCATCAAGTTCAACGCTCAGGCCCATTTCGTGACAGCCAGCCCAGATACCCGCTCCAACATCGACGACGCCGAGGTCGCTCGCTTTCGCGCCATCGCCGCCGAATGGTGGGACGAGCGCGGCAAGTTCCGCCCGCTTCACCAGATCGGACCGGCGCGTCTGGAGTTCGTCCGCGACGAACTCATCCGGCATTTCAGCCTGAAGCCGGGTCTCAAGCCCCTCGCCGGCCTGCGCCTGCTGGACATCGGCTGCGGCGGCGGTCTCATCAGCGAACCCCTGACACGTCTCGGCGGCACCGTCACCGGGATCGATCCCGGCGCGGAGAACATCGCCATCGCCCGGTCCCACGCCGAGCCGCAGGGTCTCGCCATCGACTATCGCGCAACCACGGCCGAAGCCTTGCTGGCCGCAGGTGAAACGTTCGACGCGGTCGTCTGCCTGGAGGTGGTCGAACACGTGCCCGATGTCGGCGCGTTCCTGAAGACCTGCGCTGGTCTCGTGCGCCCAGGCGGCATGATGATCCTTTCGACCATCAACCGCACGCTGAAATCATACGCGCTGGCGATCGTTGCGGCGGAGTATGTGCTGGGCTGGCTCCCGCGCGGCACGCATCAGTGGGATCGCTTCGTCACGCCGGACGAACTGGCGCGGTTTCTCGCCGATGCCGGAATGTCGCCGCCGCGCTTCGGAGGCATGGCCTATGCGCCGCTGCGTGACGCGTGGAGCCTGACGAGCGATACCGACGTGAACTATCTGGCCGCGTCGGCCAAGCCTGCCTGAGCTAGACCCGGGTTTATTGCTGCGCCTGCAAATCGACGGGCGGTCCCGCATCCGGATCAGCAGGAGCGGTATCCGCCGCGTCGCCGGCCGGTGAACCGCCTTCGGTGCCGAGCGTGTCGAGCGTCGACTGTCCCGACGGGAATTCTGCGCTGGGCTCGGCGCCAGCGGCCGGCGCTTCGGAAGCCGGAGTGCCGGTGGCTGCTTTCGGAGCAGGGGCGGGCACGCTAAGCGGTGGTTCGACGGCAGGAGCTTGAGCCGGTTGTGCCTCGGCGGGCTGTTGCTCCGACAATCGGCTTGAATCCGTCATCATCGCGCGAATGAGCGCGGTGCTCTCGGCCTGCGGCAGCGTCAGCACTTCGTCGAGGTAAGCCGCGAACATGCGGCAGGCCGCCTCTTCCTTGCCGGCGGCGACATTCTCCAGATCGAGCAGCCCGACCTCTTCGCCATGCTTGTCGTAAAGGGCCCGGCCCACTTTGGCGTTCAGCGCCTGCAGGTCCGATGCCGGCAACAGATCCATGTGCTGCGGTGTCGTGTCCAGCATCCGCAGCATCATGCGCGTCTCGCGCTCGCTCAGCTCCGGCGTGAGGTAAGGCTTGAGATCGCCGGCCGGCCGGCCGAGAGCCTGCGCGATGCAGACGTTCGGGTTCGTCGTCGCCAGCTGCAGGGAGGTGTCGCGGTTCAGCTTCAGCATCTCCGCCTTATCTTCGTCGGGCAGATCGCGCATCTTCGGCTCGATGATGGACTTCATCAGATACGCGCGAACCTGCAGCGCCGCCT
>JAKAXS010000200.1 GCA_021816505.1 Pseudomonadota bacterium | reverse complement strand
AGGCTGGGGCGGCTGATGCCCATCGCTTCCGTCAGATCGGTCAGCGAGGCGCCTTCATAGCCCTGGCGCCAGAATACGTGCAGCGCCTTGTCCAACGCGACATCCGTGTCGAACTCCCGAGGTCGACCCTTCTGCACCGTGCTCTCCTTGACCAAATAGGTCTTCACTACCACTTCCATACTCATCGATACAAATAGTTATTGACAGCGTCGTCTGCACGATTATATAACTACCGGACGGTATACATATAGAACGGAGGCCGAAAATGACAAGTATCCTTGCTGCCGCAGCTCCTATGCTCCTGGCGCTTGTCCCCTGCCTCTTCGCCCACACCGAGCCACCGTTGGCTCCATTTGTCGAGGACGACGCGTCGTCGCCGGAGGTAGAGGCGCGCGAACCCTGGTGGAAGCCCTCGACGCTTGGCATCGACAATTATTCTTGAGGTTAGCCTCTCCCGTGTTCCCCCCGCCGCGCCGGATGAGTGATCGGTCGTCCTTCCTGATCTCTCGTCTGGCGCGGAACTTTTTAGTCTTGGGCGATCTCTGCTAGCATCGCGCAAACGGCTCGCGGAGGTTTCGATGCGCACCATGATCGCAGGATTGCTGGCGTCGCTGGCGGCGTTCTTACCCATCGCGCGGGCCGAACAACCCGCCAGCACCACCGCCTGGGATTTTTCTTTCAACAGCATCGACGGCAAGCCAATGCCGTTGTCCGGCTTGCAGGGCAATGTGCTGCTCGTCGTCAACGTGGCGTCGTTCTGCGGGTTCACCCCGCAGTACAAGGGCCTCCAGGCGCTGCACGAGAAATATCAATCGCGCGGTCTGACCGTCATCGGCGTGCCGTCCAACGACTTCGGCAATCAGGAGCCGAAAGCTGCGGGCGAGATCAAGGAATTTTGCCAGGGCACATACGGCGTCAAGTTCCCCCTCACCGAAAAGGCCGTGCTGTCCGGAGAAGGCGCGCATCCGTTCTACGTGTGGGCGCGCGATCAGCTCGGCTGGATGAATGCGCCGAAGTGGAACTTCCACAAGTACCTCGTCGGTCGCGATGGCCGGCTCGTCACGTCGTTCCTGTCGACGACCGCGCCCGACTCCGGCCGCTTGATCGCAGCCGTTGAAACCGAACTCGCCAAGGGCGCTCAATCGCGTCCAGGTCGGCCTGATGATCCGAAATCCGAGACGCCGCCTGTTTCCCAATAGATTTCACGCCGCCTAGGACCATTCGCCCCTCCGACTTGCCACGGCTCCGCGGATCAGGCCAATGTGCCGCCAACGGGACGAATTCTGAGGGAAAAATCAAGATGAGTGGCGGCCTTCTCGCACTGCTGGACGATGTAGCGGCCCTGGCGAAGCTCGCCGCGGTGACGATTGACGATGCCGCAGCTCAAGCCGTGAAGGCGTCCGCCAAGGCTGCCGGTGTGGTGATCGACGATGCCGCCGTCACCCCGCGCTACGTCACCGGCCTCGCCGCCAAACGCGAACTGCCGATCATCGGCCGCATCGCGCTGGGCTCGCTGAAGAACAAGGTGCTCATCCTGCTGCCGGCAGCGCTGCTGCTGTCTGAATTCCTGCCCTGGTCGATCACGCCGCTGTTGATGATCGGCGGCCTCTACCTCTGCTTCGAGGGGTACGAGAAGATCCACCACATGCTGACGCACAGCGCCGCCGACGATGCCGGCAAGCTCGCGGCCGAAGCGGTGCAGGATTCCAAAGCGCTGGAGGACCAGAAGGTCTCCGGTGCCATCCGTACCGACTTCATCCTGTCGGCCGAGATCATGGCAATCGCGCTCGCTACCATCGACGCGCCGGATGTTGTCACGCGCGCGATCGTCCTCTTCGTCGTCGCCATCTTCATCACCGTCGGCGTCTACGGCGCTGTGGCCCTCATCGTGAAAGCCGACGACATCGGCTTGCGCCTTGCCGAACGCAACGGCCCCATCTCTGGACCGGTCGGCCGCGCGCTGGTCAAGGGCATGCCGCCGTTCCTGCGCCTGTTGAGCCTCGTCGGCACGCTGGCCATGCTGTGGGTTGGCGGCGGCATCCTGCTGCACGGTGCGGCCGGCTATGGTTTCGCTTGGCCGGAGCAAACCATCCACCACATCGCCGAAGCTGTCGCAGGCGTGTTCCCCATCGCCGGCGCCGTGGTGTCGTGGCTGGTCTCGGCCACGTTCGCCGCCATCGTCGGCCTGATTGCTGGCGCGATCGTCGCTCTGGCTGTCTCGCCGTTCCTCGGCCATGACGCAAAGAAGGACGCTTCTGCCGCGCACTAGCAGCTTGTCATAGGGCGCGGTTCCTAGGCCGCGCCCTGCGTCTTCGCCGCTTCGATCTCCTGCACCAGCAGCTCGGTCTCGTGAGCGCGCGGTTTGGAGAGCGGCGCCAGGATGCGATAGGCCACCGGCGTCAGGAACAGCGTGAACACCGTCGCGAACCCAAGCCCGCCGATGATCACCCAGCCGAGAGCCAGTCGTGCCTCCGCGCCCGCGCCGTGCGCAAAGATGAGCGGTAGCGCGCCCAGCACGGCGGCGGCCATCGTCATCATCACTGGCCGCAGCCGCGTGATCGATGCCTCGCGTATCGCCGCATCCACGCCTTCGCCCTCGTCACGCCGCTGATTGGCGAACTCGACGATGAGGATGCCGTTCTTCGCCATGATGCCGACCAGCAGCACCAGGCCGATCTGGCTGTAGACGTTCATCGTTCCGCCAGTCAGTGCGATCGCCAGCGTCGCCGCCGCCAAACCGAAGGGCACCGTGCACAAGATCACGAGAGCGCTCACCATGCTTTCGAACTGCGCCGCCAGAACCAGGAATACGATCAGCAGCGCGATACCGAACACGAAAGCGGTGTTCTCGGTCGTTTCCGCCAGCGTCTTGGCTTCTCCCAGCAGGAGGATCGACATGTCCTTGTCGATCGTCTCGGCCGCGGCCTGACGCATCGCCTCCACGGCCGCGCCCAGCACCATGCCTTCGTCCAGCTGGGCGGAGATCGGCACGGAGCGTTGCCGATCCTCACGCCCGAGGCTCGGTGCGATGGCAGCCTCGTTGATGGTCACGAGCGAAGACAGCGTTATGAAATGTCCGTCGCCCGCCTTCACGAACAGGTTGCCCAGGTCGGTAGGATCGTTGATCGGCCGCCCGCCGGCCTTCACCTGCACTTCGACGATCTCGTCCTCGATGAACAGATCGGCGGCTTTCTGATAGTCGATCATCGTGTTGATGAGGCTGGTGATGGTGTCGATCGGCACGCCGAGCTTCGTCGCCGCCTCGCGGTTGATGCGCACCGAAAGCTGCGGCTGCGTCGTGTCATAGTCCGTGCGCGCGTTGCGGAAACCTGGCGTCGCCGCGAGCTTGGTCGTCATCTTCTGCGCCGTATCGGCGAGCCGGTTGTAGTCGGGGCCGGCGATCGCGAAACGCAAGCCTTGGCCGCCACCGCGCACGCCAAGGCTGTTGGCCGAGCGCAACGACACCGACAGCCCGGGAATGCCCTGCAACTTGTTCTGCAGCTCGGCCTGGATCTGTTGTTGCGACCGGGGCCGGTTGCCCCACGGTGCCAACGCTGCGACGACGGTCGCGCGGTTCGCGGCCTGTCCGCCGACGGTCGTCAGAATACCGGTAACCTCGCCGCTCTCCTTGAGAGGTGCCAGCGCATCTTCCACACGTTGCGTCAGCTTCGACATGTAGTCGAGGTTGGCGCCCTGCTGCGCGGTAAGCGAGATCTGCAGCACGCCGCGATCCTCTGACGGCGTGATCTCCTGCGGCAGCAGCTTATAGGCACCCCAGCCCAAGGCGGCGAAGCCCAGGCACGCCAGGATGAACAGCCACCGCGCGCGCAGGCACACGTCGAGGATCCAGGCGTACAACGCGGCCAATCCGCTTCCCACGCGCGCGAACCAGCCCGGCTTTGCGTCGGGCGATGCGGCCGCGTGATCGTTGCCGCCCAGCCTTGCGGCCAACATCGGGCAGACCGTCAAAGCCACGACGGCGGAGATGGACACCGCGAACGCCAGCACGAAGCCGAACTCGGAAAACAGGCTGCCCACCACGCCGGGCATGAACGAAATCGGCACGAACACGGCAATCAGCGTCGCCGTCGTGGCCAGCACCGCGAACACGATCTCGCGCGTACCGATCACGGCGGCTGCGCGCGGACCCATCCCCATGGCGCGTCGCCGCGCGATGTTCTCCACCACGATGATCGCGTCGTCGACCACGAGACCCGTAGCGATGACCAGCGCCAGCAGCGTGAGAATGTTGATCGAGAACCCGGCCGCCCACACGGCCGCCAGCGTTCCGATCAGCGAGACGGGAATGGCGAACGCCGGGGCAATCGTCTCGCGGATCGAGCCGAGGAACATGTAGATAATGCCGATGACGATGATCGTCGAAAGCACCAGCGTGATCACCACTTCGCGGATGGACTCGCGGATGAAGATCGCGTCGTCGGACGTCACGGCGATCGTCATGCCTTCGGGCAACGTTTGTTTCAGCTCGGCGATGGCCGCGTGAACGCCTTCAGAGATCGCGATCGTATTGGCCTTGGCCTGGCGGATGATCTCCACGCCGATCGCCGTCTTGCCGTCCAGGCGCGTGTAAGCCGTCGCCTCCTGGAACGCCCACCGCACGAACGCGACGTCGCCGACTTTCGTTTGCGCGTTGATCTCCAGCGCCGCGACATCGGCCGGCGTATCGATCGGCGCCTCGGCGCGAACCAGCAGCTGTTGCGACGCGTTTTCCAACGCTCCCGACGGCGTGTTGACCGACGCCTTGCCGATCGCAGTGATAAGGTCGCTGAGGCTCAGCCCACGCGCCGCGAGGCCCACCTGTGAGACGCGCACTTCGATGGTCTTGGCGCGCAATCCGTAAGAATTCGCCGCCGCCACGCCGTCGACAGCCGCGAGGCGGTCTTCGATCACGTTGTTGACGAGGTCGGTGAGCTCCGTTTCCGACAGTTTTTCGGAAGCCACCGCCATCCGGATGATCGGAGAAGCGTCCGCGTCGGCTTTCACGACGCGCGGTTCGTCCTCCATGTCGTTCGGCAGCTGGTTGACGACGCCGGCCACGGCATCGCGCACATCCATCGCCGCGGTCTGGAGATCGGTCGCCGTCGAGAACTCGACGGCCACGCGGCTCGATCCGTAGGACGAGTTGGACGAGATGCTCGTCACGCCCTGCACGCGCGAAACGGCGCTCTCGACGATTGCCGTGATCTGCGCGTCCATGCTCTCCGGCGTCGCGCCGGGATAGCTCGAGCGCACGGTGACCACGGGTCGGTCCACGTCGGGCAACTCGCGGATTTCGATCGATTGCACGGCTGCGATGCCAGCAATGATGACGAGCAGATTGATCACCACGGCCAGGATCGGCCGGCGAACGAATACGCCGACCCAGCCGCCGTCGTCGCCGCCCGTTTTCGCTGCGGGTGAGTTGAGATTGGGTTCAATGGGGTTCATGGCGTCACGAACCCTGCAGCTGCTTCACGGCCTGTCCGGCTCGCAGCAGTCCTCCGCCTTCACTGACGACTTTCTCGCCGGCCTTCAACTGGGCGTCGATGAACACGCGGTCGCCATCGCGCGAAATGATCGCCGCGTCCACGCGCTCAATGGTGTTGTCATCCTTGAGTCGCCAGACAAAGGCGCCGGCGCGGTCCCACTGGATCGCCAATCCCGGGACGACTGGCGCTTCATCGCCGGCCAACTGCACTGAAACTGAGAACGT
>JAKAXS010000199.1 GCA_021816505.1 Pseudomonadota bacterium | reverse complement strand
CGCGCCGGGCGTCTTCTGGAAGTATTCGTAGACGAACTTTTCCTGGCCCGGATAGCGGCGCGCCTGCTCCATCAGAGCCTTGCGCAGCTCGTCCTGGGACACTTCGATCTTCTGCTTGTCGCCGATCTCGCCGACGACGAGGCCCAGGCGTACCCGGCGCTCCGCGATCTTGCGATATTCGGCGCGCGCGTCCTCTTCGGACTTGCCTTCATCGGCAAACGTCTTGCCATCGCGCTGCAGGCCCATGGTGACCTGGTTCCAGACCGATTCGAACTCGCGTTCCACCAGCGACGGCGGCAGCTCGAACGTGTGAGCCTTCTCCAGCTGGTCGAGCAGCTCGCGCTTCAGCTTCATGCGGGCGGCGCCGTCGTACTCGCGCTTGATCTGCTCGGTCACGAGCGACTTGAGGTTGTCGACGCTCTCCGCGCCGAAACCCTTTGCGAAGTCCTCATCGATCTCAGGGCGAACGGCCTTGGCAACGGACTGCACCTTGACGTCGAACTGCGCGGCCTTCCCGGCCAGGTTCGGCATCGGATAATCCTCGGGGAACGTGCCCGTCACGGTGCGTTCATCGCCTGCGGCGGCGCCGATGAGGCCCTCTTCGAAGCCCGGAATGAACTGCTTCTTGCCAAGTACGAGCGGCAGGCCGTCGCCCTTGCCGCCATCGAACTCGGCGCCGTCGATCTTGCCGACGAAATCGATGGTCAGCTGGTCGCCGTCTTCAGCCTTGCGGCCGTCCTCGGGCATGTAGGTGACGCTGCGGTCGACGAGGTCGTTCAGCGCCTTCTGCAGCGCCTCATCGTCCACCTCGGCGACGAGGCGTTCCAGCGTAAGCTTGGAGGCGTCGGCGAGTTCGAACTTGGGCAGCACTTCGAACGACATTTCGTAGGCCAGGTCGGCCTTGCCGTCGATGATGCGGTCGATCTCTTCCTTGTCTTCGGTGAGCGCGATGGCCGGCATCTGCGCAGGACGTTCCTTGCGCTCTGCGATCGCCTTCTCGCTGGTCTCCTTGATCGTCTGTTCGACGACTTCGCCCATCAGCGAGCGGCCATAGAGCTTGCGGATATGCGCTTCGGGCACCTTGCCCTTGCGGAAACCTTTAACCTGGACGCGATCCTTGATCTCGCCCAGCCGAACCGCGAAGCGATCGCCCAGCTCGGTTGCCGGCACGACGACCTTGAGCGTCCGCTTCAAACCTTCCGCACTCGTTTCCGTAATCTGCATAACGCTCTCGTCCAAATCCAACCGCTGATGTTGTCACCACGCCGGCCTTCGGCCGTGGGCGAATTCTATTCGGCTTCATCGTCACGTCTGGTGCGGGCGGAGGGACTTGAACCCCCACGACTTTCGCCACCAGAACCTAAATCTGGCGTGTCTACCAATTCCACCACGCCCGCAAATGCTGCTCAACCCGCTCGACCCCACTCGCGCGGGGGAGCCCTTGCGTCAGATCGCTGAAGGTAAGGTCGCAGCCATGCCCGTGAGCCGAAGCCGGCGACCCTATATCGGGGAATTGGCCCCGTCGCGCAAGTCCAAACGCGGCCAATCCGGTGGAGCGCAATGGCCGTTGGCGCCGAACGTCTTGCATCATCAAGCTGCTGATATCACGAGGCTTCCGGCCATGGCATCGCCGCTGAACCAGAAACCTGGATCCGATCGGCGGTGATGAGGGTTCTCAATCGCGATTTCGACACGACCAAGCGTCGCGTTTAATCGCCGGTTCATGCGCGGACCGATACTGGCAACAACCAAGAAGCTAGAGTAGCAGACCAACCGACCGCCCAAAGGGTCAAGGATTTCCGGCAGATGACGTTTGAACTCCACCGTCGGGCGCTGCTGGCCAATTTGGCAGCACTTGGCGCGGGCACTTTCGCGGCGCGGAGCTTTCCGGGCGTTGCACGGGCTGCGCAAGGCGAGATTTTGCTTGGAACGCCGTCGTCGTTCACGTTCGATGGCCTGAAGGCGGCCGCCAAGGCGCTGGCCGCCACGGCGTGGAAGGAGCCGGTCGCCCAGCACGCCGAGATCCTGCAGCAGATCGACTACGACGCTTACCAGCAGGTGAAGTTCCGCCCAGACATGAGCTTGAAGCTCGACCGCGACGGGCGCGTGCCAGTGCAGCTCTTTCACCTCAGCCAGCTTTTCATATCGCCGGTCCACATCTATCTCGTGGAGCGCGGCGAGGCGCGCGAGGTGCTCTACGATCCCAAGCTGTTCGACACGCCCGCCGGCCACCCGGCGCGCCAGCTCGAAGCGGACGGCATGGGCTTCGCCGGCTTCCGCGTCATGGCCACCGATCTCGAAACCGACTGGCTCTCGTTCCTCGGGTCGTCCTACTTCCGCACCTCGGGTCCTTACAATCAGTACGGTCTTTCCGCGCGCGGGCTGGCGATCGATACGGCGATGCAGCGCCCGGAGGAGTTTCCGCGCTTCACGCACTTCTATCTGGAATCGGGAACGGAGAGCCCGGCAGTCGTCCTCCATGCCATGATGGACAGCCCGAGCGTCACCGGCGCTTACCGTATCCGCTCCGAACGGTTGACGGACAGTCGTGGCATCCATCGCGTGGTCATGGAGATCGAGGCCGATCTGCACGCCCGCAAGGATATCGAGCGCCTCGGCATCGCACCGTTCTCGTCGATGTTCTGGTACGGAGAGTCGAGCCGCAAGCAGGCGTCAGACTGGCGCCCGGAAATCCACGACAGCGATGGGCTGTCCGTTCTGACGGGCTCGGGTGAGCGGCTGTGGCGTCCGATCAACAATCCCCCGCGCGTGATGACGAGCACCTTCATCGACAAGGACGTCAAAGGCTTCGGCCTGATGCAGCGCGACCGCGACTTCGTCCATTACCTGGACGACGGCGTGTTCTACGAACGGCGCCCGTCGGTGTGGGTCGAACCGCTGGAAGCCTGGGGCGAAGGCGCGGTTCACCTCGTCGAGATCCCGACCGACGACGAGATCAACGACAACGTCGTCGCCTACTGGTGCCCGAAGGAGCAGTTGAAGGCCGGCCAAAATCGCAGCTTCCGCTATCGCCTGTCCTGGCTCGACGACATTGCGTATCCCGACACGCTGGGTTGGGCTACGGCGACCTGGACGGGCCTCGGCGGACGGCCCGGTCACAAGCGGCCGACGGGCGTTCGCAAGTTCGTGATCGATTTCCAGGGCTCGGTGTTCGCCGGCCTGGGACGCAATGACGGTGTCGAGATCGTCATTACGGTGTCGCGCGGCGCGATAACGAACGCCTACACGCATCCCGTGGTGGACCAGCGCGAGCGCTGGCGGGCGTTGTTCGACCTCGAAGCCACCGGCCCCGATCCGGTAGAAATGCGCGCCTACCTGCGGAAGGGAAACCGCGCACTGACGGAGACCTGGGTCTACCAGTATTTTCCCGACGCCTAGTCTTTTACAAAGTCTCTCACCACATGTGATTTGCCGATCCGCACGCTATAGTCGCGGCAAACGAAGGAGCGCGCGATGAGCTGGCAGCCGATGCCTGACCCCAATCCCGGCGACGCAGCATCATGCGATGCGGTCGAGCAGGTGATCGTGCCGCGTGCGCGAGACCTCGGCGGCTTCGAGGTTCGCCGCGCCCTGCCCGCTGCCGGCCGGCAGATGATCGGGCCCTTCATCTTCTTCGACCAGTTCGGACCGAACGAGTTTCTGCTCGGCCAAGGCCTCGATGTGCGCCCGCATCCCCACATCGGGCTCTCGACGGTGACCTACCTCTTCGATGGCGAAATCATGCACCGCGACAGCCTCGGCACGTCGCAACCGATCAGGCCCGGCGCGCTCAATCTCATGACGGCGGGCCGCGGCATCGTCCATTCCGAGCGGACGGCCGAGGACCTGCGTGCGAAGCCCGTGCATCTGTTCGGCATCCAGCTGTGGGCCGCGCTGCCGAAGGCGCAGGAGGAGACCGCGCCGGCCTTCGTGCATCACGCCGAGACGGATCTGCCGCGCATCACCGGAGACGGCAAGCGCGTGCGCGTGATCATGGGTGAACTCTACGGCGAGCGATCGCCGGTGTCGTTTCCGCACCCGGCGTTCTATGCCGAGGCGATCCTTGCGCCCGGCGCCGTTCTGCCGCTCGATCCCGACTACGACGAGCGCGGTATCTATGTCGTCTCCGGCGAGATCGACATCGCGGGGCAGACGTTCGGTCCGGGGCGGCTGCTCGTGCTGCGTCCGGGCGACCGCATCTCCGCACTGGCGCTCAGCCAGGCGCGGCTGATGCTGATCGGCGGCGAGCCCATGGACGGGCCGCGCCACATTTGGTGGAATTTCGTTTCGTCGTCGAAGGATCGCATCGACGCGGCGAAGGCCGATTGGAAGCAGCGCCGCTTCGACACGGTTCCGGGTGACGACAGCGAATTCATTCCACTGCCCGACTAAGGCACCGCGCAAGCGGATTGCCGCTCGCGTTGGCCTCGCTCGATAGGCGGATCGCTTTAGGTTGCAGGTCCTGTCGCGATCGGCAGGCCGTTGTCCTGGCCCCACTCGGCCCACGAGCCGTCGTAGAGACCGGCATTGGTCTGACCTGCGACGGCGAGGGCAAGCGACAGCATCGCCGCCGTGACGCCCGAGCCGCACGTGGTCACCACCCGGCCGGCCGGGTCGATGCCTGCACCCTTGAACAGCGCGATCAGTTCGTCGCGCGATTTCAGGGTGCCGTCCTCATTGAGGATCGCCGCGGAAGGCACGTTGCGCGAACCCGGGATATGCCCGCCGCGCAGGCCTGGGCGCGGCTCGGGGTCCTTGCCCTCGAAGCGGCCTGCAGGGCGCGCGTCCACGATCTGCATGTTGCCCTTCTGGACGTAGGCCTTCATGTCATCCATGTCGCGGATCAGCTCCGCGTTGACCTGCGGCGTGAAGTGACGCGCGGTGCGCGCGATCGGCGGCATGTCTTCCAGCGGACGGCCCTCGGCCTTCCACTTCTTCAGTCCGCCGTTCAGCACCGCTACGTCACGATGGCCCATGGCACGGAACGTCCACCACACGCGCGCGGCCGAGAACAGGCCGTAGGTATCGTAGACGACGATGCGCATGCCGTCGCCGATGCCCATCTTCTTCACGCGCGAGGCGAACTTCACGCTGGACGGGAGCATGTGCGGCAGGCTCGACTTTTCGTCGCTCAGGTCGTCGATGTCGAAGAACAGGGCGCCGGGAATGTGCTCGGCGTTGTATTCCGCTTTCGCGTCGCGGCCCGTGGTCGGCAGATGCCAGGAGCCGTCGAGGACGATGAGATCGGGCGCGCTCAGGTGGTCGGCCAGCCAATCCGTTTCAACGATCCAGTTCTTGGCGACATCGGCCACGTGCATCTCCTTAAAAGAATGTCTTGGTCTTCGCCGCCATAGCCAACAACCGCGACGGTGCTGTGGCGAACGTCTGAGGGCCGAGCGCCTATCCGGACGTCGCGCCTATGGCATGATAACGAGCTGCGGCCAGTATTCGCGGGCGCGCGGAGGCCGTACCACGCGGCCTTTTGACCCGTCAAGGCGAGCTTCTCGGCGCCGCGCGGGCTTCGCCTTGCACTCCCCGGCAAACCCCTGTACCAGGACCGTCGAGTGGGCCCGTAGCTCAGCGGTAGAGCATCTGACTTTTAATCAGAGGGTCGTTGGTTCGATCCCAACCGGGCTCACCACTTTTTCAACCAACACAAACGACGCTGACAGCTATGTCTGGCCGCGCGAGACGCAATTCATGTCCGAGATGCCTGATTTGAAAGATC
>JAKAXS010000198.1 GCA_021816505.1 Pseudomonadota bacterium | reverse complement strand
GCCGCGCACGTACGCCGCCGCATTCGCCCCCATGCGCCGGTAGTGCTCGAGCTTGGTGATCGGCGCGTTGGAGAACAGCTCCAGGTTGTTGTGAGGAAGGCGGTCCTTCTGATGGATCACGGCCGTACCCTTGGCCTGGATGCCGATCCCCACGCCCGAGCCCGCCAGCATGGCCGCGCTCAGCCCCAGGAACGATGTATCCGCCGTATGGCGCAGCCTGACCACGCGGGCTGTTGCACCACCGCTCTCGATGCCGTCGATCAGCTCCCGCAAGACGGACGACAGCGTATGGCCGGCCACTGTGCGGAACAGCTTGACGCCGAACGCGGGGCTGACGCCGATCACGACTTCGCGCGGATCGCTGCCGGCCGCCGCATCGCCCTTCAGGCGGTAGCTGATGCGCTTCACTTCGCCGGCGCGGTGCAGGGATTCCTCGCGCAGCACCTCACCTTGCGTGAGGACATCGCGAATGGCGACGATTTCGGCCCGGCGCTTTTCGTCAAGGCGATAGCCGGTGCCGGGGCCCAGATAGTCGTTCTCGTCGTTGATCGCGCTCAACACGCGCCCGTCACGAACGAGGGCCGAGGTCTGCAGGTAGTCGCCGGAGACGCGCAGGCGCACCAGGTTCAACAGGTGCTGCGCCTCCTCTTCGAAGCCGCGTGCGTGCAGGGCCTTGATGACCTCGACGACCGTGATGCCGCGTTCCTGGATCGCCTCGCTGATCAGCGTCGCGTCGCGCGGCAGGTAGGAGCGCGTATCGTCGGAGCCCGAGGCGGAAACGACGCTCGCCTTCATGTCGGGTGTTGGCTTGCCGAGATCGAGATGCTCCAGCACCGCCGCCAGCGCTTCTACCGCGCGACTGCGCAGATCGAGGATCTGCGTCTCGCCGACGGGCGTCAATCCGCCATCGGCTTCGAAGTCGCGCTGGAGAACGAGATAGTCTTCCAGTTCCTCGCCATTGAGCAGGGAGGCATTGAACGAATTGTCGTACTTCAGGATCGACCCGAAGCCTGAGCACACGAGGTCCGAGCCGGCGAGCAGGTACGGCAGGATCTTGGCGCCGACGCGGATCTCGGACTCGGTCGGGCGGGCGTCGTTGCCCGATGCGCATTCCAGGTCGAGCCACACGGCGATGAGGTTTTCCGCCATCAGCTCGCGCATGCCGCCGGGGACGGTGCAGGTGACTGGCGCGCCGTCGATACCGCCGTTCTGCGTGCCTTGAACGCCCATCGCGCGCTGAAGGCAAAGGCAGCGCGCTTCCAGGTACAGCAGCGATTTGCGTTCGTGGAACCCCATCAGCAATTCAGAACCGGCGCCCGACGTGCAGCGCATCTTGATGCCGCGCGAGGCATAGGCGGCCGCCAGGAACCCCTTGGACCAGGGCGTATCATCGCCGTCGATGAAGCTTTTCTCCGTGCCGTACACCGAAACCGTTTCGGCATAGGAGGTGAAGCCGGCCATGCCGATCCTCAGTTCCTCGGCTTCCTCGCTGGAGCATTGGAACAGCGTCCCCCAGCGCCCGACAGACGCGCCGACCGCACAGGCGATGGCATTGGACCAGGCGTTGCGCGCGACGCGCATGGTGGTCTCGATCTCGTCGAAGCCCAGAGCCACGGCAGTGGCCGCGTCGGCCGCCATCTGCAGCGGGTCGTCCTTCGCGTTGGTCACATGAGCCTGGTTGCCGGGCGTCCGGCGGGCGCGCATCTTGCTGTAGGCGAACGCGATCTCCAGCGACGACAGATGCGAGACGACCTCCGCCAGCTTGGCCGGCGTCATGCCGCGCGCCAGCCGCACCAGTTGGGCACGGGGAACGTTCATGTCGACGAGCATGCGAGCGATCTGCAGCGACGGCATCGCCATTGCTTCAGGCGCGATCTCGTGATCGAGGTGGTAGCGCGCGATGAAGGTGTCGATCATGTCGAAGTCGCGTTCGGCGACACCGTCCATGGAGGCAACGCTGCCGGACTTCAATTCGACGCCGGGCTTGGGATCGTGCGGGCTTGAAAAGGCAGCGAAACCATTGTTTGCATCTTCGGCCGCAAACTTATCGAGCCGCAACGGCCGTTCATCCCAATCGGTAAAGCGCTTCCAGCGATTTGCAGTATTGCCCTGCGGGTGCTCAGTCATTGATTTTCCTGGCAGGAGATCATTTTCAGCTGCGTTATAGGACGGGTTCGCGCTCCCGGCTTGCCCGTCAACAGGTTAGACTTGACAGCTTGGCCATCCGAAACCGGACATCATCCGTTTAAGGCGGTCAAGTCGATTGGGCCGCGGCTCCGCTAGATTGCAGCTGGGCAGCACCGATTTGCGAAGCGCCCGTTACGTTCGGAGCATGGATGACGGCGACACCAAAGATACTGGAACTGAACGCGTTCGACATGGACGACACCGCGGGGCTCGATCCCGCCGTTGCCGAACTCGTGGCGCGCCGCAAGCGCACGTTCGGGCCGACGTCGATGCTGTTCTACGAGCGCCCGCTAAATCTGGTGCGCGGCGAGGGCGTCTGGCTGATCGACGCCGACGGATCGCGGTATCTCGATGCCTACAACAACGTGCCGTCCGTCGGCCATTGCAACGCGCGCGTCGTCGAGGCCGTCAGCCGCCAGATGGCGACGCTGAACACCCATTCGCGCTACCTCTACGACATCGTCTACACGTATTCCGAGAAGTTGCTGGCGACATACCCCAAAGAGCTGTCCAACATTGTCTACGTCTGCACGGGCAGCGAGGGCATCGACCTCGCGATGCGCATTGCCCGTACGGTGACGGGCGGCACAGGCTTCATCGCGACCGACAACGCCTATCATGGCAACACCTCGGCGGTGACGGAGATCTCGCCCTCGTCCGCCAGCACGGACGCGCCCAATCCGAACGTGTTCTTCGTCCCGGCGCCCGACACCTATCGCCTGGGCGCCGAGGCGGCGGCGGCGAAGTTCAACGCCGACGTGCGCGCGGCCATCGCCACGATGCACGAGCGCGGCATCAAGCTGGCTGCCTTCATCGCCGACAGCATTTTCTCCAGCGACGGCGTTTTCTCCGTCGTTCCGGGCTTCCTGAAGGAGACGCTCGCGGCGGTTCATGGTGCCGGTGGTCTCTATATCGCCGACGAGGTACAGCCGGGCTTCGGACGCACGGGCGAAGCCATGTGGGGCTTCATGCGACACGGCATCGTTCCCGACATGGCCGTGATGGGCAAGCCGATGGGCAACGGCTTCCCGATCGGCGGCGTCGTGGTGAAGCCCGACATCCTGCAGCTCTTCGGCTCGCAGAACGGTTACTTCAATACGTTCGGCGGCAATCCGGTGGCAGCGGCAGCCGGCCTCGCCGTACTGGAAGCCATCGAGGCCGACGGGCTGCAGGAGAATGCACGGGCGACCGGCGCCTATCTCGCGGAGCGCCTGTCCTACCTGTCGCAACGACACGACGCGGTCGGCGACGTGCGTGGCGTCGGGCTCTACGTCGGCGTCGAGATCGTCACCGATCAGCAGTCGCGCACGCCGGACAAGGCAGCAACCACGGCGGCGGTCAACGGCATGCGCGAGCGCAATGTGCTCGTGGGCACGGCCGGCAAGCACGGCAACGTGATCAAGATCCGCCCGCCGTTGTGCTTCAACCGGGAGAACGCGGACGCGCTCGTCACGGCGCTGTCCGACAGTCTTGCTGCCTACGCGGACCGGAAAAGGCGATGAGCCAATATCGCGAACTGTACGACGACTGGAAATCCGACCCGTCGGCATTCTGGGGCGAAGCTGCCAAAGCCATCGACTGGTTCAAGCCCTACGACCGCGTGTTCGACCCTGATCAGGGACACTACGGCCGTTGGTTCGTCGGCGGCGCGTGCAACACCGCCTACAATTGTCTCGACCGTCACGTCGCCGCCGGGCGGGGTGAGCAGGCGGCACTGATCTACGACAGCCCGGTCGCGAACACCAAGCGCACGTTGACCTACGCGCAGCTCACCGACGAGGTGGCGACGTTTGCCGCGGTGCTCGCCGGACAAGGCGTGAGCAAGGGCGATCGCGTCGTCATCTACATGCCGATGATCCCCGAAGCGGTGATCGCCATGCTGGCCTGCGCGCGCCTCGGTGCCATCCACTCCGTGGTATTCGGCGGCTTTGCGGCCAATGAACTCGCCACGCGCCTCAACGACGCGCAGCCGAAAGTGATCCTCTCGGCGTCGTGCGGATTGGAAGCCAGCCGCATCGTCGCCTACAAGCCGCTGCTCGACGCCGCGATCGCCGCGGCCACGCACACGCCCGAGCGGTGCATCGTGTTGCAGCGGCCGATGGCGGAAACGCCGTTGACCGGCGGCCGCGATCTCGATTGGGCCACGCTCGTGGACGCGGCGCGTCGTGACGGCCGCCGCGCGGACTGCGTGTCCGTCGCCGCCACCGACCCGCTCTACATTCTCTACACCTCCGGCAGCACCGGCCAGCCGAAGGGCGTCGTCCGCGACACGGGCGGGCATATGGTGGCACTGCTTTGGTCGATGCAGGCGCTCTACGGCGTCGCGCCGGGTGAAGTGTACTGGTCTGCCTCGGACGTGGGCTGGGTGGTGGGACACTCGTACATCGTCTACGCGCCGCTGCTGAACGGCAGCACCACCGTGCTCTACGAGGGCAAGCCGGTCGGCACGCCCGATGCCGGCGCCTTCTGGCGGGTCGCCAGCGAGCACAGGGCGTCCGTTCTCTTCACCGCACCGACGGCGTTGCGTGCGATCAAGAAGGAAGACCCGAACGGACTGAAGATCCGCGACTACGATCTCAGCCACCTGCGCGCGCTCTTTCTCGCGGGCGAACGCGCCGACCCCGAAACGATCAAATGGGCCGAGGAGCACCTGCGCATCCCGGTGATCGACCACTGGTGGCAGACGGAAACCGGCTGGGCCATTGCCGGCAATCCGCTCGGTCTCGGCGCCCTTCCCGTGAAGCGCGGCTCGCCGACGGTGCCGATGCCCGGCTATGACGTGCAGGTGCTGGACGATGCGGGCCATGCCGTAGCACCCGGCACGCTCGGCAACATCGTGATCAAGCTGCCTTTGCCGCCAGCGTGCCTCGTCACGCTGTGGAATGCCGACGCGCGCTTCGGGCCGAGCTACACCGACGAGTTTCCCGGCTACTACAAAACCGCGGATGCCGGATACATCGACGACGACGGCTATCTCTTCATCATGGGCCGCACGGATGACATCATCAACGTCGCCGGGCACCGGCTGTCCACCGGCGCGATGGAAGAAGTTCTCGCCTCGCATCCCGACGTCGCCGAATGCGCGGTGATCGGCCGGGCGGACGCGCTGAAGGGCGAACTGCCGGTCGGCTTCATCGTGCTGAAGGCCGGCGTGGCGCGCGATCCTGCTGCAATCGAGCAAGAGACCGTTGGCCTCGTCCGCGATCGCATCGGGCCCGTGGCGGCCTTCAAGACGTCCGTCACGGTGGCACGGTTGCCCAAGACGCGGTCTGGGAAAATCCTGCGCGGCACCATGAAGAAGATCGCCGACGGCGAAAGCTATCGCATGCCGGCAACCATAGACGACCCCGCAATCCTCACCGAGATTGCCGCGGCACTTTCATCACGAACCTAGGAGACGACCGATGGCTGGAAGATTGGCAGGGAAGATTGCGCTTATATCAGGCGGAGCGACGGGCATGGGCGGCGCGTCCTCCAAGCTGTTCGCTGCCGAAGGCGCGAAGGTCGGCGTCGTCGATCGCAATGAAGAGGCGGGCCGCGCGATGGTGGCCGA